>DAOQVG010000195.1:0-4455 GCA_035341435.1 Smithellaceae bacterium | reverse complement strand
TTGACCACGAGATAGGGGATCTGGGTCTCGATCGCCACCACGGTATCCGCCAGCGCCCTGATATCCGGAAAGACCGCGTCAACAGCCACGTTGATCACCTTGAACTTGTGCATTTCCTCCGTCTTTTCGACCCTTTCGCTGTTCACCACCCCTTCTCTTGCCGTTACGATGCCCTTAACGGTATTCTGTAAATTGGCGGAAGCAACGGCAATGGTCTGACCCGCCATCATCTTGGCCTCTTCATTTTTTCTGGTCTGTTTGAGTTCAGCGATCTGCTTTTCCAGCAACGGTTTCCGTCCGAGAAGGGCGGCATACTTTTGCAGCGTTTTCATTTTGGCGTCGTGCTGATCCCTCATCTCTTCAGCCTGCCGGTAAATATCGGTGATGACGTATTCATATACCAGAAAACCCGCCAGAATAATCATTATGGGGATCGAGAAGATGAGCAGCCTACTTTTCCCTTTCATTTTTTACCCCCGTCTTCGTCTCTTTATTTTTATTTTCATTTTTCAATTCCATTCGAATGACAAAACGATCGCTGTTTTGCCGGGGATCGCGAAAGGTAGGCGATGCAAATTCGACTTTTTTAAAGTACTGGGAATTCTCCAGCTTGAAAATAATATCTGTGGCGGATGTCGAATACCCCTCTATCTCCACCGTTTTATCCGTAATCCGCAGCCGTGTCAGCCAGGTTTTGGGAGGTAAGATCGCCGTCATATCCTTTATGATATTCATGGTTAAATCGTTTTGTTTCTTAAATTCACCGATGGCCCGGATGTCGCTTTCAATCGCCGCAATTTCATCTTTTAATACTTCCACTTTCTTGACGGCGGGCTTCAGCGCCTGGATGTGCCGATCCATTTCGTCCAGTTTTCGCTGCTCGTAGCTGAGCGGCAGAAGAAAATAAAACGCGGCCATGGCCGCAATGCCCGCCAACAAAACAAAAGTCAAGGCCAGCGGCGTACGCTCCTGAACGTTGTCATCCCGGTTCATCAGATCGATGCTCTGCGGATCGTGGAAAAGCGCACCGAGTGCGCCCCCCAGTGCGACCGGTGATAGTTCCTCTTTCCGTTGAGGCGTCTTGTACTTAATATCCCGGCCCAGGCTGGAAGCCTTCATATCCCCGAATTTATTAAGCAATGCGTTGAATTGTTCTTCGTCGGCGGCCACAACGATTTGCGGGCGTCGGCCGTTCCGGGCAAGCTTCTCGCTCAAACTCAACGTCGGTTTAACAACGGCGTCGATGCCGGTTTCGTCACCAGGTTCCACACTTCCGGAAACCGACTGCAGAAGCAATGAATTCTCAATTGCTCCATATTCGTAAGCGCCGTTCCGCAGGGATATAAAAACCGCATTTGTCTTCGGATAGGTGTTTTTAATCAGGCTCTTGATCGCAAAAGAACTGACGATGATTTTTTTTATTTTGATATTCCTGTACCGGAGAGCCTCCAGGTATTCCTGAACCCGGTCAGCCCGGGTCACAGCAAGCAATATTTTTATGTTTTGAGGATCTTCACCAAGTACGGAATAATTGTACCAGGCGCTGTCTTTCGAAAGGGGAGTGAATCTATCCAGTTCGAAAGACACTACCCTGGAAAGGTTCTCTTTGGCGGCCAACGGTAACTCCACTGTCTTCACAATTGACCAGGCCCGCGGCAGGCATAATATAAAAGACGCCCGGGATAATTTTGTTTCAGTGACAAAACCTGAAACGACAGTTGCCAGATATTCCGGGCTGACAGGTTTGTTCGCCTCCAGGGGATAACGCCGGCAATGCCGGACAGTTGCTCGCCAGAGCATTTTCTCCGAGCAAACGAGATAAATACCATCAGCTTCGATGGAAATGCATACTGCTTTCGCAAACGATAATCGCTTATCGGCCAGGCTCAACGATAAAAATTTCCCTATTGCCCTGCCGGCTTTTTCGGCCACCCGATAAAAATTTTGGAGTTTATCTTTATAATTGCTCATTCTTCGGCATCTCTATATATGCAGGATTTTGGTAATAAAGTATTTTATAGCGGTCCGCGCCCTCGATCCGGACAACCATCCTGATTGCATACTGACTGCCCGCCGGAGATTTGTAACCGATCGCTTCAATAGAATAAACATTCGAATCCATAGTTGTTACGAAAGGCGCCACCTTCGCATAATCCGGCGCGGTAAAAACAGACTGCAGCCCGGAACCATCTTTCTTTGTATTATCCGCCTCCCGATAGCTGATAATAGTCTGTATCATGTCATCGGTCATTGATGGAATCGCTTTGAGCACATCGACGGACGCCGTGTTGATGTTAACCTGAACAGAAGAGGAATACAGTGTCAGGTACTTGATCAGGCCGGGCTTTCCGCCGGCGCCGTAAAGGATATCCCGCGTTACTCCCTGTACCAGGAGAAGCTCCTCCAGGGTATCAAAATTGGCGTTTTTTGCTTTATAAGGCTGGGGAAGACTTCCGTAATAATCGTCTTCAGCACCATGAAGCCGATGCAGATCATCCCCGTCTTTCCAGTCCAGAATGGAATCAACTATCACATCAGCCTGACTTTCTTCCACCCCCAGGTTGATCAGCAGATTATTCAGCATAACGGCCGTGGCATCGGTCAGCAAATTAATATTGATCTTTCCCGTTTCATCCATGCAGGCAAACTGATAGTGCCCACCCCCTGTTTGTCCATGATGAAATGATCCGTCTGTGGAATATACTTCGGCTCCTTCCAGGTTAATCTGATTATTTTTATAGGCACTGCGATAAAATATTTCCAGAATAGCTCTGTTCATGCCCGCTTCGGCCAGGTACTTGTTTTCCAGTTGTTCCTTGAATGTTATGGTCGAAAAGACCTCCGTGCGCACCGTTACGGAAAAAGCAAATGTTATCACGATCAGGAGCGTCATGATCCACAGCACAATAATCAGGGCAATGCCTTTTTCTTTTCCGATTATGTTTAGAGTCAAGTTTTTCACATTAATCATCAAATGTAATCGCGCCCGGCTTCCATCGGCTTCACGGATTTCTGCTCTCCGTGGGTTGCGTGTCCGCAATGTCCAAGGTCGTCGCTGCCGTGTTTTCCATGACGAATACGTTGACCGTCAATATTTTTTTATCCGCAGGGTCGGTAAAACAAATCCTGATCTTTCGCGGGAGTTTTTTTTCGTCCTCCGGCCACTGTTCAACCCATTTTGCTTCGTCCACCGAATTTTCCAGATAGTATTCAAACGTAATAGAATCGTATTCTTTTGTTAATCTGGCTTCATTTGCGGCATTCGTGCCCAACACCTGCTCTTCGACATATAAAACGTTGCCGCCTCCGTCAGTGTTCTTAATAAAATACCTGACCAGGCTGTTGCCGCCGACGCCGCGCCAGATGGAGTAATTGCTGGTAAACGTCAGACTGTCTTTTTCACCGACAAACCGGCTTTTCATTTCTCCCTGATCATCATAGGTGCTCCAAAAAGCCGATTGAATCTGCGACTCCAAAAGCGAATAAACCGTTTTCTTCCGCTCCAGTTTTTCTATTCTTCTTTCACCCTTTTCCACTGTTTTATACGCCATGGACAGCGTGCCGGTCATAAGACCGACGATCACGGCCAGCAGGGCAATTGCTATCATCAACTCCAGCAGTGTGAAACCACGTTGCTTCAATTTAAACTCCCCGTCGAACAACGAATTTTTTACTGACTCTTCAAAGCCTGCGCTTTGGAAACCAGTTTCGCCGTCTGCAGTATCATCCGCTTTGATCTGTTATCTTTCGTATATTGTGCCGATACCTTTATTTCCAGGAATTTTACCGCTAAAGCGTCCGTGCGTTCTTTTAATGTTTCGGCGACGGTAATATCATAAGAATAACCATCGTCGTCAGCGTCGTTCCAGGTTTTGTCTTCCGACAAATCGCCGTCGAGCACTTGGCGCATCTTTTCGCTGGCGCGCCGCAGAGTTTCAATCCGGTCATCGGATGCGGAAAGATTCCGTAAATTGGCTGAAGAAAGTTGTATGACCGACACCACCACCAGACAGATCAGGACCAGTGAAACCATTATCTCCAGCAGGGTAAATCCCCGCTGGCGCCCGAATGTAAAATTATTCATGCCGGTTTTCTCCTTCATCGCCCACAATCAACGCCGTCCGGACGGGATCGGGTTTTATCTGAACGATCCTGCCGCCCGTTGCCAGTCTGATCCAGCCCCATGAGCTGAAGCCTGTGGCATCAAAGGATATGCCGTATTGTCCCGCCGTGATTTCCCGGGGGTTGACATCGGATTCGTAAATCACCAGTTTTGCTTCTTCCGGTATCTTTTTCATCCGGCGGCCTTTGATGCCGTAACTTCCGGCGTCGAGATCGAACAACAGTTCCTGTCTCTTGTTTGTCGTGACAGCCAGATTTTTGGCGTATTTGAGCTCGGCAACAATTTCCCCGGCCGCCGCTTTCCGCTTGGCGCCCGACAAGGTATTGCCGAAC
>DAOQVG010000194.1:0-4458 GCA_035341435.1 Smithellaceae bacterium | reverse complement strand
CGCCCGCAGGGGATTCAGATGGATATAGCGCACGAGCTCTAAAAGATAGGAATCTTCCTGGCATAAGATGGATTTATAGCGATTCTGGAAAAGATGTCCGCATCGATTGTGCCGCCGGTTAAAATTTACTGCATAACCGGTGAGTAGTCTTTTCATCAGAACGGAGATCGGAACATTACCAGTCCTCAACAGAAGATGAAAGTGATTGGGAATTAACGCCCATGCAGGGCATGTGGTCTTGGTCTCCATCAATAAATCTCCAAGACGATTCATAAACAAAGAATAATCATCTTTATCTGTAAAGAGCTTCTGGCGATCAATGCCTCTGCATATGACATGATGCAGCGCTCCCGGCGTGTCTAAGCGTGATTGTCTTGGCATGCGTAGCCTTTAGCATCTTGTCTCCGTAACGGCAATTGATATTTTGAAGTACGTCCCCTAGTCCTCGCCCGTCCCCTAGTCCTCGCCCATGACATTCTCCGGTCATACTTGCTCCTCTATATTCGACGAATTCAACGCATACTCACAACAGTCCGGCTGGCTGCGCGTTTCAGCGATGATTTATGCCTTTTTTATTTTTTGTAATTTACTTCAAATTTATCTATATCCCGACAGCCTTCTAACTTACCCTCTGTAATTCTATGATGATAATTGCATAACCATAAACCATTAGACAATTTATCCGAACCACCATGTTTGTACGGTTTGATATGTGCGCCTTCGATTTGCCCTGAACAAACTGAGCCAAGAATGCTTTGAGGAAGATTCTTAATCTTACCAATTTCACATTTAGCCTCTATCGTTTGAAGGCTTCTATTTAACGACGCGTTTCTTGTAAAGACAGGCTTTGAAGGGTATAGCCATAAAAATAAATACCAACTCTTATCAACTATTTCGCCAATATCCTTTTGATCGAATCCTCTGCCGAGACACACAACGAAAATATTTCCCACACCTGTTTTGCCTTTAGAGTCTTTGCCAAATACTGATCTTGTAAAACCAGTTTCCTCTATTTTGTCAAGTTTATGAATAAACTCTTGGATGTCTGTTGTTTTGATCCTTTCATATTTACTGTCTTTCTTAAAACGTAAGAAATGCTCGTCTCTGTATTGTGCAGTATTAAGAATGATGTTCTTAAACACGTCATAGTCAAAATTGTTTTTAAAAAACGATGTCATTATTGGTGTATGTGCCAAAACGAACAATAAATAATTTATCCCATCTTTTTCAAAGAACAAATATCCGCCTCGATAATCATTTCGTCTATTTCTGTCAGCTCTTTGAAAATATGAAAATGCCAGATCTAAAACAAAATACTCGTCGCGATTATTTACTTTTCTAAATATTGCTTCGCGTCCCAATTTCTCAGAAACTGCTTTAACAATATCAACCACTATCTCCGGTGTTTTAATCATTCGAGTGATTTTTTTATACAAATGCGTTACCTGTCTACGCAGTTTTACATATTAAAAATGAAGGGGAATTCTGCATCACAGCCCTTTCTAAGTTTTTCATATAACTGATCAGGATTCTTGCCCTCTTCATGCGTGGCAATATCCAAATAAAAATTCTGCCCCTTATACTGAGAATAAATAATCCAATGGCCAGTCATGCCGAATTTACACCGTTCTTTAAATCCTTCCACAACCAGCCTGTCCGCTAGGATAGCTGGCCATTTGCCTAGGTCATTTCCACAATCTTTTGCAACTCCACCAATCATTTTCGCTAAATCTTTATTTCCTTTCCCATCAAGGTTCCAGCGAATAGCAATATTTTTAGCTATATGCTTTGCTGTGGTAAAATGCTTATGCCATAATGGATATAATGGCGGATGGGAAAATTGAGTTGCATTCTTTGTTCGAGAATTACTCCGTATACCTTCCAAATAATCTATCTCGTCAAGTATTGAAAAAATATCTACTTGAGTTGAAACCATTCGGATTGCAAGTGCAAGGCTTATACGCTCTGCATATGGTTTGCCTCGAGTTGCTTCTTGTTTAAATTTTTTAATCTGATCTTTGTCAAAACTCAATTTGACCATATCTGAATTTTTCATGGGCAATCACTATCTTAGTTGAAACAAACCATGAAATTAGGTTTTCCCTCGACAACAGAACCTACCAATACCATCGGCATGGGGTACAGCATAGCCGCATCGTTGCTAATTTTGATTTTATCCATGGGTTGTCTCCTTCTGTTGGCTTATTAAAAATGGTCGTTTCAATGATCAAGAGCAACAACATGGTCAGCGATCACTTTACTGCCACCGCCTTAAAGAAAGTGTAGCAAAATACGCCGTCCACTTCGGCAGTCCGGTACAAATCTTTGATCCCTTTTTCAAACGTCTGCGGTTCTATTATGCCCGCCTTAAGAGCCGCTTCCCGAACGCCTTCGATCATGGCTGTAAAAGTCTTCTTCGTAAATCCCTCAACCAGCCCCGGCTTGCTGGAATCGACATAAACCATGCGGGGAGATACCTGAATCGAACTGTAGCCGGCGTTGAACAACAGAGGATATAATTGCCGCCCGATCATGGCGTTGCCGCCGGCGCGATGCTGCAATTCCACCTGGCATTGAATCGCCCTGTGGGCGTCTTCGCTGTCCGGATAAAAGTACGTCGAACCGTGGTCGCCTTCGATGACCGTGATCGTTCCACCCGGCTTCAAATACGTTTTCAGTTTGTGCAGGGCTTCGACGGGCTGCACAAGGTGTTCCAGAACGAAGCAGACAAAAATATGGTCGAAACAGTCAGGTGCATAGGACAGGTTGAAAATATCCGCCTGTTCAAAATGAACATTAGTCAGGCCCGCCGCAGTCACTCTTGTTTGGGCTTCATTCAGAGATGCTGCGGAAATATCGATAGAAGTGATCAAGGCGTCCGGACTGTTTTTCGCCAGCGTTACCGTTTGCGCACCGACACCGCAGCCCGCTTCCAGAACCCGGCTTCCTCCCGGATACAATGTATCGGAGTGCAGCAGTTCGACGAGGGTCGAGGCCTGATCCTGCAAACGGATGTTTTCCCGCTGATCATAACCATGCACGTAAGCTTTATTCATTTTTCCTCTTTTGTGCCGAAAAAATTAACAGACAGCGCAATTGAGATGCGCCCGTTATATATCGATTATCTGTAAACCCAGGAACTCAACCATAGGATCAAAATCTCGATTTATTTTTTAGGAAGCTTGATGATATTATTTTTTATTCCGTTTGCTTTGTTTTTTGCATCGGCTCTTCTCAGCAGGGAAGGAGAAACATTCCAGCGTTCTCCAGTCTCAGTGACAATGGAAACAGTTTTTTGGTTGTATTTTGTAATGATGCCGGAAATAACCGGTCGATGCTCAGGTTGAAAGCAGACTCTTTCGCCGATGGAAAACTCCAGCATGGAGGCATGCGTCCGCATATGCTGGAGGAATCGAAGACGTTCAACGATACGCCGGTTTAAATCAATCAGCTCGGATTCGGTAAGTTGATCAATATCAATTTTCATGGTTTTCACGCTTTATTTATTTCACTGAATAATCAGGAGTAAGGACTCCACAGGAAAGCTGCCGGATTTTCTCCTATCCCTGCACCTTCCGGACAATATCCTGTGAATTGGCAAACATGATCGCTATTTCTTCATCCGTCAAACCTGCACCTCGGGCAATTTTAACAGCCATTTCTCTGCCGACCAGATCCGAGGGTGAGTGGGCGTCATTGTCGAGGACAAGTTTTGCCTTGTATTGGCGCGCCATTTTGGCGACATGGCCGTTGGTCAGGCTATGGCCTTTGCGGGTGGTAATTTCCAGATGAATGCCGCGGGTCGCGGCCAGCCCGGCTTCTTCCGCCGTGATCAAACCCGGATGAGCCAGAATATCGATCTCCGCCCGCAGCGCCGCCATGTTGGTTCCGGCAAGCACCGGTTCCACCGGCGTTTCACCGTGCACAACAATGATCTTTGCCCCCAGCTTACGCGACTCGGAGGCGAGCTCGGCGATATCACGCGGGTCAACATGGGTCAGCTCAATTCCCGGCAGGGCAACTATATTGCCGTTGCCGGTTATCTTTAAACACGCCCTGATCAGGCGGGGAATAATAAAGTCGTAATTGGAATGATCCGCATGATCGGTTATTGCTATTACTTTGTAACCGGCGACATACGCGCGCTGCGCCAGTTCCGACGGTATTAAATCACCGTCGCTGAAAATTGTGTGGGTGTGCAGATCGATCACTTTTTTTATCTCCCTGATAATGAACGAATTTATTTGGTTTGAGCTATCAAATTTAGTCCTGCCGGTCAATCAAAGAAATATTTATTTCCGATGAACTCGTCAAAAGGCGTAAATTAACAATTTTTCAGGCGATGAGGGCTTTTATGTCTGGTAAACTTCGGGAACCTCTTTTTGAGGTTTGCTTTTTAACAGGAGAAAGGTCGCCGAAACACGACAAATGTTTTTGCCGTGCTCATCAGTAACCAGA
>DAOQVG010000193.1:0-4463 GCA_035341435.1 Smithellaceae bacterium | reverse complement strand
CTTCGATGTGCTTAGTCTGTTAGTTTCCGCAATAACGCTTAGCACTGGATAAAATCGCTGCTTATGTTTATCCAACAAAAATAAATAGATGGAAAGGAAAACAGAAATGGAAATTAAGAAGGTTTGTGTATTGGGCGCTGGCTTGATGGGAAACGGCATTGCACAGGTATGTGCCGCAGCGGGTTTCGAAGTAACAATGAGAGATATTGAGCAGAGATTCATCGATGGCGGCATGAACACCATTAAAAACAATCTGGCCCGCGACGTAAAAAAAGGTAAAATGACTCAGGAACAGGCCGACGCTATCCTCGGACGCATTAAACCCACGCTGGATGTGAAAGAAGCCGCCACCGGAGCGGACGCGGTTGTGGAAGTTGTCATTGAAATTATGGATCTGAAGAAAAAGGTCTATGCCGAACTGGAAGAAATCGTTCCCGAGCATTGTCTGTTCTTCACCAATACCTCCGGCTTGAGCATTACAGAAATGGCCGCCATTACCAAGAGACCGGATAAAATGATCGGCACTCATTTCTTCAATCCCGTCCCGGTTATGCGTTTGCTCGAAATCATCCGCGCTCATCAGACTTCCGACGAGACACTGGCAACTGCTATAGAGTGGGGCAAGAAACTCGGTAAAGAAGTAATTATCGTCAAAGAAGCTCCGGCATTTGTCGTCAACAGAATTCTCTGCACCATGCTCAACGAAGCCTTCTTTGCCATGGATGAAGGTTTGGCTAGCCCGGAAGACATCGATAAAGGCATGGTTTTGGGTTGCAATCACCCCATTGGACCTCTGGCGCTGGCTGACCTCGTCGGCGAAGACACCCTGCTGCGCATCATGGAAGGCCTGAACAGGGAACTCGGCGATAAATATCGTCCGGCTCAGTACTTGAGAAAACTCGTCCGCGCTGGAAACTTTGGACGTAAGACCGGCAAGGGTGTTTACGATTACAGCAAAAAATAAGCAGGCTGGTTAAGCCTCTCCAGAAAGAAGTTGTTTTAAAAGGCTGATGCTCTGGAGATCCGTGAAAAAACCAAAGAAGCAGAAATAATGACCGTTGGCCAGGCTCTGCAGGCAAAGTGATCCCAAATAATTCAGGCAGGGCGGTAGTTGGAACAGACCCCCTGCCTGATTTTTATTGAAAAGGAGTGGCTATGAAGACGCGCATTACCGAACTTTTTGGTATTCAGTATCCCATTATTTTGTCCGGCATGAGTTGGATCAGCGTGCCGAAAATGGTGGCGGCAGTTTCCAATGCCGGAGGGCTGGGGATTCTGGCCACCGGTCCCTTCAACGCCGCACAGACACGTCAGGCGATAAAAGAAATTCGCACTTATACAGACAAGCCCTTCGGAGCAAATGCCACCCTCTATTTTCCCGGAGCCAATGATAACGCCAAAGTTCTTCTGGAGGAGCGGGTGCCGGTAATTAATTTTGCTTTGGGCAAGGGAGACTGGATCGTCAAACGGGCGCACGAATACGGCGGCAAGGTTGTCGCCACCGTGGTTAATGCCACTCATGGGAAAAGAGCGCAGGATTATGGCTGCGATGCCGTGATTGCGACCGGCTATGAAGCGGCGGCGCACGGAGAGGCCGTTTCCTCCCTGGTGCTTATTCCCCATCTGGCTGACGTCCTGAAAGTGCCGGTCATTGCCGCGGGCGGAATTGCCGACGGACGCGGACTCGCGGCAGCTCTCGCTCTCGGTGCCGAAGGAGTAGCGATGGGAACGCGCTTCATGACCACAAAGGAAAGTCCCCTTCATGATAACTATAAAAAACTGGCGATCGAAAAACAGGTTTATGACACCCTCTATTCTCCCCGGATCGACGGCATTTATTGCCGTGTTCTCAATACAAAAGCCGCCAGGGAAGCCGAGAAAAAAGGGTTCAATTCCTTTATGGCGCTGCTCAATTCCTATGATGTCGCCAAAAGCATGAATCTTCCTTATTTGAAGGTATTTTTCAGCCTCCTGGGACAGGGCTACAAGCAGATGAAGCAGCTGGGACACATGGCGCTCGCCTTTAAAGCCTTTCAGAAAGCGACAGAGGAAGGGGATACGACAATGGGCGTACTGCCCGTAGGCCAGGTGATGGGTTTGATCCACGACGAGCCGTCCGTTGCCGAACTGATGGAAAGAATTGTCAACGAAGCCAAAATGCAGCAGCAAAAGCTCCAGGATCAGTTATCGTAGAGGCGGGTTAACCTTTATATTAAGTGTTGGCGGCAGCTTTTAATTCGGCTATGGTTTTGTTGTAGTCAGTGGTATTGAAGACTGCATTTCCGGCAACCAGCACCTGGGCTCCCGCCTGGGCGATGGCTTTGATGTTTTGCAAGTTAACCCCGCCGTCAACTTCCAGTAACGGTTTATTGGGCAACGCGCTCAACAAGTTCGCCGCTTTCGTGATTTTCGGCAGCATGTTTTGAATAAACTGCTGGCCGCCAAATCCGGGATTAACCGTCATAATCAGCAAAAGATCGATATCCGGCAGAATCTCTTCGAGCAGGGCAAGTGGTGTCGCCGGATTCAAAGATACCCCGGCTTTTTTCCCCATTTTCTTTATACAATCAATTGTCCGGTGCAGATGATGGGCCGCTTCCACATGGACGGTAATTATATCGGCGCCGGCTTTAGCAAAGGATTCGATGTAGCTGTCGGGATTTTCAATCATCAGGTGGACGTCAAAAGGAAGCCTGGTTGTTTTTCTTAACGATGATATTAGAGCCGGACCCATGGTGATATTGGGTACAAAATGTCCATCCATGACATCAACGTGGATCCAGTCAGCGCCGGCTTTCTCCACGGCGTTAATTTCTTCGCCCAGTCTGGCCCCGGCGGCGGAAAGAATGGAAGGAGCAATAAGTTTCATTATCATCCACCTCAATTGATTGATAATCTTCAATATACTAATGTCGTGCCGCTGTCAACCGGCAGGACTTTTATTCGCTTGTATTGCCGGAAAAGTTTCTTGACACTGACAAGAAAAAAATAAATAAGCATCCGATGTATATTGTATATAACATTCTTTTGTTTGTGGCGGCGATCTTCGGCATTCCCTATTATTTTTTGAAAATGGTGTTGACCGGTAAATATCGCAAAAGCCTGATTCCCAAGCTGGGCGGCCGGCAGGCGCATATTCTGGCCGGTTTAAAGAAGCCCCCGCGGGTCTGGGTGCATGCCGTATCGGTCGGCGAAGTTACCGCCGCCAAGCCTATTGTTGCTTCTCTGAAACAGCTGCGTCCGGAAGTCGAAATAATTTTTTCCACCAGCACGGAAACGGGCCAGGAAATGGCCCAAAGATTAGTAAAAGACGTTTCCGCCTTTATTTACTTTCCCCTGGACATTCCTTATGTCGTGCGCAAAATTATTCGTCTGGCCGGACCGGATGTTTTTGTTATGGTCGAAACCGAACTCTGGCCTAATTTTCTGACCACCTGCCGGAAATATAACATCTCAGCTCTGATGGTTAACGGCAGGATTTCACCGCGCTCTTACGGCAAATATCGGTTAACGAAGTTCTTTTGGAAAAATGCGCTCAGCACTTTAAGCGCCGCCGGAATGATTTCCCGGATTGACGCGGAGCGGATGAAAAACATTGGAATGGATGCCGGAAAAATTCAAGTCCTGGGAAATGCCAAATATGACGCCCTGGCGGCGATGGCTTCCCCACAATTGCATCAGGAGATCTTAAACCTGTTTAATGTGCGGGAAGATGAAAAATATTTTATCGCCGGCAGCACCCACCAGGGCGAAGAAGAGGCCGTTATTCAAGTATATCAAGAGCTTATTAAAAAATATCCTGATTTTAAACTGGTTCTTGTTCCGCGGCATATCGAGAGAACTCAAGAAGTCATCGACCTTTTGCGTAAATACAAATTCGCTGATTTTATCAGCGTTACAGAGATAAAAAATGGGAAAGAGCGCCGGAGGGAACGAATTATCGTCGTCGATGTCATCGGTCTCCTCTTCAAGGTTTATTCACTAGCAACGGTTGTTTATTGCGGCGGCTCCCTGGTTCCGAAAGGCGGTCAGAACATTCTGGAGGCAGCCGCCTGGGGCAAGGTAATCTTCTACGGTCCCTCGATGGAGGATTTCACCGAAGAAAAAGCTCTGCTGGAAAATGTCGGCGCCGGGGTGACGATTCACAATGCATCGGAATTATTGCAGGAAATTATCAATGCGCTGGAAAATCCGGCAGAACTGGAACAAAGAGGCGTCCGGGGAAAAGAAGCTGTCGCCGCCAATATGGGGGCCGCTGCGCGCTACGCCGAGTTGATAAATAGGCATATAGGCTGAAGACTGATGGCTGAAGGCTGAAGGATAAAGGACAAAGGAAGGGGATAGGCTAAATGGCGGGTACGTTTCACGACATTATTTTAACCTTGATCCTTGGACCTTTATCCTTTCGTTTAAACGATCAGCCAGAAAAGATTCAATCTTCTGCAACAGATCGGTCAATGTTG
>DAOQVG010000192.1:0-4474 GCA_035341435.1 Smithellaceae bacterium | reverse complement strand
CGCCGGTAGTATCTTCGGTCTGGTCGGCTCGGACGGTGCGGGCAAATCAACTCTTCTGCGCCTGATCGCCACAATGATCAGACCGTCGGAGGGAACCGTTCAAGTAGGCGGCTACAAGTCGGTCACCGAGCGGCGGAAGATAAAAAATATCATTGGTTACATGCCGCAGCGCTTCGGGCTTTATCAGGATTTGTCCGTGGAAGAAAACATCGATTTTTTTATGGATATTTTTAACATCCCAAAAACGCAAAGGAAATTGCGCAAAGATAAATATCTGGGATTTTCCAACCTGTTGCCTTTTTTAGACAGGCTGGCCGGTGATCTTTCCGGTGGTATGAAGCAGAAGCTGGGCCTGGCCTGCGTGCTGGTGCATGAACCGCAACTGCTCATCCTTGACGAACCGACCAACGGCGTTGATCCGGTTTCGCGCAGCGAGTTCTGGGAGATTCTTGCCAATATGAAGCAGGAGGGCATGACGATCATGGTTTCCACCGCTTATCTGGACGAAGGCGAAAAATGCGATCAGCTCGCGCTGATGCACAATGCCGTCATTCTGGAATCTTCCCCGCCCGCGGCCATGCGGCAAAATTTTGCAACGCTGGAAGAAGCAATGATCGAACGGATAAAGCAGGTGGATAAGGGGCTGGTCGATGACTCTTTCCATTTCTGATTCCGTCTCCGTCAATAATCTGGAAAAGAGATTCGGCAAGTTTGTCGCCGTCGACAGAATTACCTTTTCCGTCAAGAAAGGGGAAATTTTCGGACTTCTGGGCTCCAACGGCTCCGGCAAATCGACCACCATCCGCATGCTTTGCGGTATTATCACTCCTACTTCGGGCTCCGGTGTTGTCGCGGGCCATGATATCATGACCGAGGCGGAAGAAATCAAGCAGTCCATCGGTTACATGTCGCAAAAATTTTCCTTATACGAGGATCTGACGTCCTTCGAAAACCTGCGTTTTTATCTCGGCGTCTATAATGTGCCGGAAAATCAGTGGTCGGAACGGATAGACTGGGTTTTGAATATGGCGCGTCTGCAGGACATGCGCAATCGTCCGACGAGGGAATTGCCTCCCGGCTGGCGTCAGCGCCTGGCGCTGGGCTGCTCGCTTTTGCACCGGCCCGACATTCTTTTTCTCGACGAACCCACTTCCGGCGTTGACCCGATTACCCGCCGGCATTTCTGGAATTTCATTCAACAGCTGGCTGCACGAGGAATAACTGTTTTTGTGACCACTCATTACATGGATGAGGCGCGTTTTTGCGAACGCATCGTGATGATCAATCAGGGCAGAATTGTTGCTTCCGGCTCCCCCGGCGAAATTATTGCCAAGGCCTGCCCCGATCAAACCAACGCCGATCTGAACGATGCGTTTATAAAGTTGATGAAGGACGACGATGAAAAAATAAATGAAGGGGTCAGCGGTTGAATTCTGTTCATATCAAAGCCATCGCCCGCAAAGAATTTTATCATCTGATCAGGGATTACCGCAGCCTTTATCTGGCTTTCGCCATCCCGCTGATATTGATTATTCTTTTCGGTTACGCCTTGAGCCTGGACGTCAACAACGTCAAAACGGTGGTCATCGATTATGACAAGACCGAGCTCAGCCGTGATTTTTTGAGCAAGCTCAGCGCTTCGCCGTACTTCCGGATTGTGGCGCATCTCGATAAAACGAAGACGGCGGTGGAATACCTCGACGACAACCGCACGGCGGCGGCGATCATTATTCCCCCGGATTTTATGAAGGATATCCGCGCTGATCGCCCTGCCACCCTGCAGATCATCATTGACGGCAGCGATCCCAACATGGCGGGAATCATTCGCAGCTACCTGACCGTCATCTGCGAAAAATACAATCAGAAATTACTGGCTAATTTCATCAACCGGCAGAATATGTCCCCATTAAATGCTCCCGTGGACGGCCGGGTCCGCGTCTGGTTTAATGAAGATCTGGAAAGCCGCAACTTTATTGTTCCCGGAATCATTGCCTTGATTATCATGATTGTCGCTGCGCTTTTAACATCGCTCGTCATCGCGCGGGAATATGAGAACGGCACAATGGAAACGATCAAGTCCCTGCCGGTGAAAGCCGGTGAGTTCTATCTCGGCAAAGCCGCTCCTTACTTTCTAATCGCCATGATCGACGTATTAATCGCCATGATCTCGGGTCAGATTCTCTTCGGCGTGGTGATGAAAGGCAACTTCTGGCTGATGCTCGTCGCCACTGCACTTTATATCCTTGTCGCGCTTTCGCTGGGCTTGTTTATCTCCAACATCACCAAATCGCAAATGCTGGCCAATCAGATGGCCATACTAATGACATATCTGCCGTCGCTTTTGCTTTCGAACTTTGTCTTTCCGATAATCAATATGCCCGCTTTTTTACAGTACCTCACCTATATTGTGCCGGCCCGCTACTACATTGATATTCTGACGGGCGTCTACCTGCGCGACACGGGATTCAGCTATCTCTGGCCGAGCCTGCTGGTTTTATTTCTGTTTTTCACCATTTTGTCGGTGCTGAACCTGCGCATTCTGAAAAAGGAGGGGCTGTAAGTATGACCTGGCTGAGAATCCGGGAATTGGTGCGCAAGGAATTTATTCAACTTTTCCGCGACAAGCGCAATCGAGTACTTCTCTTTGCCGCTCCTCTGATCCAGATCCTGGTATTCGGCTACGTAGTCAACTTCGACATCCGTAATATCCGCGTCGCCCTGCTGGATTTCTCCCGCACGCAGGAAAGCCGGAATCTCGTTGATGATTTTACGGGCAGCAACATTTTCCATATCACACACCATTTAAGCAGTGAAAAAGAACTGACCGATCTCCTGCTCAAAGGGAAGGTGGATATGGCTCTTCAAATCAATCCCGATTTCGCCTCTCTTCTCAGGAAAGGGCAGACAGCGCCGGTGCAGATAATCGCCGACGGATCGATGAGCAACATGGCGTCGATGCGCATAGCCTATGCTTCCTCCGTCCTCGATAAATTTAACCGGGAAACCTTGCGCCAGTTGTACCCCCGCGAGATGAACTACGGCAAAATCGACGCCCGCATCCGCACCTGGTACAACCCCAATTTGGACAGCCAGTACTTCTTTGTTCCCGGCATCGTCGCTTTTGTGGTGATGCTTACGGCGCTCCTGCTTACATCCATTGCCATCATCCGGGAAAAAGAAGCCGGAACAATGGAGCAATTGATCGTCACGCCTCTGAAATCCTATGAATTTATCATGGGCAAGACCATTCCCTATATTATTGTCGCGCTGGCGCAGATGACCGCAGTGATCATTTTCGCTATTTTCTGGTTTGAAATTCCGCTTCAGGGAAGTATTCTCCTGTTGTTTTTCACCACCTTCCTTTTTCTGCTGAGCACCCTGGGGATAGGTCTTTTTATTTCCGCAATTTCCAGCACCCAGCAGCAGGCCATGATGACAACCTTCTTTTTCATCCTGCCGTTTTTGATGTTAAGCGGCTTTATCTTTCCCATTGAAAATATGCCCCAGGTCGTGCAGTGGCTTACTTATCTTAATCCGCTGCGCTTTTTCCTGGTGATCGTCCGGGGAATTTTTCTCAAAGGGGTCGGGATGGAAGTCCTCTGGCCGCAGTGCGTGGCCCTTGCCGTCCTCGGCATCATCGTTTTTTCCGGCGCAATCCGCCTGGTAAAAAAACGTCTGGATTAGTCTTTAATTCTGGTATATTTAGACGGTCTAATCAATATCCCAAAAGGCCGACTACCTATGCTCAAAGTTATTGCCGACCAGCCGTCCATCAAAAAATATACCAGGCAATTTGTCAAAAAATTCAAGCCATTTGTTGATGAACAGGTAAAAGTTAAGCTGGGACATCAGGGCGCCAGCACTCCCGCCAAAGTCGCGTGGTCAAAGAAACTGGGAATCTGGACGTTTTCTCACGTCTCCAAAGAAGTAAGGTATTGGAATGCTTTCGGTATCGGTAAACCTAAAGCAGGGGCGCTGCTTTCCATAACTTCAGAAATTAATTTTCCCTGGTCCGGCATCGACAGAAAAACAGGCGCGGCTTTTGCAAAGGACGCATGGGGCGGCATTTTTATTATTCACCGCGGTAAAATCGGCGGGGGCAAAAAAGGAGTCGGTAAATCTCTTTTTGAGCATAACTACCGCGGCGTCTGGTCTTTTATGGAAGATGGAAATTATATCACGCAGGTGGCGGTAATCGGTATGCTGCATTCACCGCGCCTGGCCTGGCAGACGGCTAATTTTGTAAAAAAAATAGAAATGCTGAAATCCGCGGCCGTTAATTCCCCGCAAACGGAAATTGACTTCCCGGACGCAGCTTTCCGCCGGGACCTGGTTGGAAAGCTTCCGGAATCCGCAGGGCCGGATATCGGGGCGCAATGCGATCATGATTTTGTCGTCAATAATCTGGCGGTGCATCTTGCCCGCTGGAAATTCAAAACAGGCAACGACGATAACCATGAGCTCTTCCTTCTGG
>DAOQVG010000191.1:0-4485 GCA_035341435.1 Smithellaceae bacterium | reverse complement strand
CACGAATCGTCCAGTCAATCGCCCCCACCCAGTAAACATGATCGCTGATCTTTATCGCTGAATAAACGCTGCTCATTTTCTGCTGCCTCCCTTCTCTTTGGTTGTTTTGCATGTTTTTTATACATCATCATCTTATAGTAGGCAAGACAATGTGATTTTTTTATCACTTCCGTTGACATCCAATTGTTTTTGTATTATGTACTTCACGCTTTGTTTTTTTAATGCTATTCATCGTAATTAGTTCAGTCTTCAGACCCCGCTTGTCGGGGTGATTATCGGACGCATGGTTCACGCCAGCATTGGGGGAACCGGTTTTACTCAGGTTATACTTTTTTAATTAAGGCGCAGTTTTAGCCCCTTCTGAAAGCCCACTTAAAAATTGTGCCCTTAATAAAGAAGTTTTTGCAGTTTAATTCTATTTTATGGAGGATAATTAAATGGTTGGAACAGACGTTGTAATTGTTTCCGCATGTCGTAGTGCAGTTGGTTCCTTTGGTGGAACTTTGAGACCCCTCAATGCCGCCGCTTTAGGAGGAATTGTTTTTAAAGAGGCCGTAAAACGGGCCGGTATTGATCCTGCAATTATTGATGATGTCCGTTGCGGCTGTGTTTTCGATGACAAGATTTATAACAACATTGGACGCGTGGTAGGCTTGATGGCCGGTGTTCCCGAAACTGTGCCCGCAATGTCCATCAACCGTGTTTGCGTTTCCGCAATGGAAGCAGTAACATCCGGAGCTGCCTTGATTAAAGCCGGAATGGCCGATATCATCCTGGCCGGCGGTTCAGAAAGCATGTCCAATTCACCCTACTCTCTGCCCGGTTCCCGCTGGGGCTGGCGTCTGCAGAATCAGGTTGTTCAGGATGACCTGATCACCGGTCTGCATTGCGGTTCTCACCTGCTGCCTGGCCCGGAAAAAGGCCCCTGCAAGGAAGGTATGCCCGTCGATATGTTCAAAGGCAAGCCCTACATCATGGGCCTGACCGCTGAATTCATCGCTCAGCATTACAATATCAGCCGTGAAGACATGGATATCATAGCTACCCGCAGCCACAACCTGGTAGAGAAAGCCAATAAAGAAGGCGCCTTCGATGAAGAAATAGTTCCCGTGGAAGTTCCTGCCGCGAAAAAAGGCAAGCCGCCTATAATTTTCGCCAAAGACGAACATTTCCGTCCCGGCATGACCATCGAAGCAATGAGAGATCTGCCCCCCGCCTTCATTCCGAAGATCGGCAAAGTTACCGCGGCCAATGCTTCCGGTATTAATGACGGCGCGAGCGCCATGGTTATTATGTCCGCAGAAAAAGCCAAAGAACTGGGCTTGAAACCTTTGGCCCGCATTAAGGCCTACGGCTCCGGCGCTTGCCATCCCGAAGTTATGGGCGTCAGCCCCGTACCGGCAGTAAATCGGTTGTATAAAAACTCCGGTTTGAAGCTGGCCGACTTTGAACTGATTGAATGCAACGAAGCTTTCGCCAGCCAGTACCTGGCCTGCGAAAGAGAACTGGGTCTCAACCGGGATATCACCAATGTCAACGGATCAGGTATCGGCATGGGCCATCCGGTCGGCTCCACCGGCTGCCGCATCATGGTCACCCTGCTGTATGCAATGAAGAAACGCGGCAAGACCCTCGGCTTGGCCACCCTTTGCGGCGGCGGCGGTGTCTCCCTGGCCGTAGCTCTGGAAATGCTGTAATATCCACACTAAAGCTAAATTAGTAATAAAAAACCCGGAAGGTGGTTTTACCGCTTTCCGGGTTTTCTTTATACCAAGTTGCCTTCTTTGCCTAACTTTGTTGGCTGCGTCGTCGGCTTCCTCAACGTATAAAGAATACGCCTGCGGAGCCTCCTCCTTGCCGCCGCGTTATGCTTTGAATACAACTTGGTATGGCAATACAATTGCGAATTTTTTATTTTGTATTATTTTCCGTATTAACGTCAGTCTGTTCCGCTTCCGGTTTTTCTTCTCTTTTTTGATCGTCGGTTTTTTGATCATTTACGTTCTGATCGTCAATTATTTGACCTTCCGCTTCCGGAACCTCGGAAACTTTTTCTTCCTCCGCTTCCGTTTCATTAATAACTTCTTCATACTCCCGGATTACAATACCCCGCCGCAGCATAATCCGATAGATTCTTTCTGATCTATTCTCCACATAGCGCGAGGAACTGTTGGGTTTATAGCGGCGCGGATTCGGCAAGATTGAGGCCAGAGTCGCCGCTTCCCGGGCGCTTAATCCGGAGGCATGCTTGCGGTAATGGATCTGCGCCGCCGCTTCCACGCCGAAAACGCCGTCGCCCATTTCAGCAACGTTCAGATAAAGCTCGATGATTCTTTTTTTGGGCAATTTTTTCTCCAGCCGCCAGGTAATTATTGCCTCCTTTATTTTACGCACCGGATTTTTAGACGGAGAAAGATAGAGATTTTTGGCCAATTGCTGGGAAATCGTACTTCCCCCGGCCTGAAATTTCTTTTTTTTGATATCTTTTTCCAGCGCCTGTTGCATGGCTTCAAAATCAAAACCTTCGTGCGACCAGAATTTATCATCTTCAGCAATAATAACAGCTTTCACCACATAAGGTGATATCCGGGAAAGCGGAACCCAGGTATTTTTTATTTCTTTTTCAATCCCCTTCTCCTGCCAAATCTTTTCCCTGTATTCCATAAATGCCGTTTTTCCCGGTTTTTCTTCCCTTAAAGCGGCGATATTCGGGTAAATGAAATAACGCCCGACATCAATAACAAAATAAGCAATAGCTGAAATAAACAACAAAATTAACAATTTTTTCAATTTCATCTTTTTAATTTCCAAATTATTCCTTGATTTATCTATATCTTTGTGTATATTTTTTTATATACATCTATTTATACGAAACGGTATAGAAAATGCAAAATAAATTTGACATAAGCAAATTATTTTAGTATGAGGTACGTGCGTGTTTAGAAAAGTTGTTGGATCACCACAGGTAAATATTCTCAAGTTTTCTGTGTGCAGTCAAAAACAAAACCTCTTCGGCGTCCTGCCAAATCTGTGCACCGTTAACAAAGTGGGGCCCCCCCATCAAGACTAAGGAGGTACTTCATGATGAAACGGCGGATCTTTTTATTCTCAGTGCTTTTTTTAATCAGTTTGTCTTTAGGCTTTGCCAACGGCGCATCGGCTAAACAATACGTAGTTAAAAAAGGTGAAAATCTCAACACCGTCGCCAAAAAAACCGGCGTTAGCGTCAAAGAATTAAAGCTCGCTAACGGTCTTAAGGGAACGAAGCTGAAATCGAAGCAAGTTCTCAACATCCCCCAAAAAAGTTCAAATGTTGCCTCTGTAAAAACAAAGAACAAGCAGACGGCAAAAAAATCCCCCGCAACAACAGCAACCTATTACACTGTCAAAAAAGGTGACAAACTTCCCTCAATTGCCAAAAAAACGGGAGTTCCGGTAAAGCAGATACTGGCCTTGAATAATATGAAGCAGAAAAAGCTGAAAGTGGGACAGAGATTGCTTTTGGCTAAGGCGCCTGCTGCGGTTCCATCTAAACCGGAAAAAGAACCCGTCGCCGACGTTGAAAACACATTAAACGAAGATGACGACCTGGAAGAAGATGTGCTTCCGGTGGATAGTTTTATCGATACAAGAAGAGACAATCATAACTCTGAAGTTTTGGGAAAATGGGGCAGCCCTGATGAAAGAAAGCTGTTTGTTAAAGTCGCCACCGGCTTTCTGGGTGCTCCCTACAGACTCGGCGGTTCAACAGTGAGGGGGATTGACTGTTCCGCATTTGTCCGTAAAATATATCAACTTTTTGACATAAGCCTGCCCCGCACCGCCTACGAGCAGTCCAATGTTGGTCGAAGCGTCGCCAAAAATGAACTGTTGGAAGGAGATCTGGTGTTCTTCCGCACGAAGCGACCTGTCGGCCACGTCGGCATATACATCGGGAATGGTGAATTTGTTCATGCATCGTCTAAAGACAGAGCCGTGAGAATCGACAATCTTGACGCTCCTTATTTTTATAACAGGTTTGTCCGCGCCGTCCGTGTCAAAGGACTTAACGACAAAGGCGTCTAATCTTTCTGCAAAAGTCTGTTGACTAATCCAAAAAAAGGGCATTTACAATATGCCCTTTTTTTTCGTCCTTTTATTCCATTTCTAAATCAAGCGCTATCTTTGTTGGCGTCGTCGTCGGCTTCCTCAACGTATGTATAATACGCCTCGTCGCCTCCTCCTAGCCGCCGCGATATCATCATTGATTTAGAAATGGAATTACCTCTGCAGACAATTTTGCCGGTTGATTATCCATTATATTTATTATATTACTTTTATAGTCAAATCATCCTTTTTTGCGATTTGACATTTGCTAAATGCTTATCAATGTCATGAACTTAAACAATACAATCCCCCTCTTTTTTAAAGAGGAGTTAGGGGAGATTTTACAAAGTATAATAAAAAATACCCCTGTATCCCCCTTTACAAAAGGAGGATTTGGAA
>DAOQVG010000190.1:0-4506 GCA_035341435.1 Smithellaceae bacterium | reverse complement strand
GGTTTATCTGCCGCCCATTGCCACCGCGCCCAAATGGTGGCCTGACCGCAAAGCACTGGCCACCGGTATGGCTGTCGTTGGTCTCGGACTGGGTTCATTTATCATGGGACCACTGGCGACATATATGATTAACGATCCGAATATTGGTAATGGAAGTGCGCTTCCCGTATTCAAGTATGTGGGCATAGCGATGTTTATTATGGCCATCGCCGCCGGTTTCTGTCTAAAGAATCCTCCGGCCGGCTTTAAGCCTGCCGGCTGGAACCCGCCGGCGCCGGCTGCAGGAGCGCCCAAAACAAGCCGTGATTTCACCTTTGGTGAAACAATCAGAACCGGGGCCTTCTGGAAGCTTTACTTCTGTTACTTTGCCGGCGCCTTTGCCGGTCTGATGGTTATCGGCGTTATGGCCGCTCACGGTATCAACGTCATGACCAAAGAATTAGCTGACTCCATGGGGGTTGCCGTCGCCACGCTTAAAGGCACACCCGAAGCTAAGGCCATCGCCATGAAGGCCGCCTTCGCACTAAGCTTTTTCAACGCTTCCAACGCCATCGTTCGAATCCTGATCGGTGCTGTAGCCGACAAGACCGGAACAAAGATATGTTTCCTGGTAACCTTTGTTCTTCAGGTAGCCGTCATGCTGGCACTCTTCCCGGCAGCTAAAGTATTTATCCTGTTCTGTATAGTTGCAATTATCATCGGCTGGAACTACGGCGCCATGTTCACGCTGTTCCCGGCCACGTGTGCGCAGTATTTTGGTGCGACGGCACAGGGCTCCAATTACGGATTGCTGTTTACAGCATGGGGCATTGCAGGGTTTACATCGAGTCTGCTTGCCGGAAGAATGTTTGATATATTCGGAACTTATATGATGTCGTTTACTGTCGGCGCCGTTTTTGTCGCGGCTGGTGTTCTTGTATTTTTCACACTCAAAGCACCAGAGCATAAATCTGCCTGATAGTTACAGAACGTAACACTTTCAAAGATTTAATATCCAACTAAAGCGCCCCGGTAATCTACCGGGGCGCTTTTATTTTGAACAGGCTCAGGCTTCGAAAGCCGACTGGAATTATTCCAATTCTAAATCAAGCGCTATCTTTGTTGGCGTCGTTGTCGGCTTCCTCAACGTATGTATAATACGCCTCGTCGCCCTGTCCCCCGCCGGCGGGGGGGGTTGGGGGTGGTTGCCGCCGCGATATCATCATTGATTTAGAAATGGAATTACTTGCGAAACGACATTGGCTGCACCCACTTTTTATTTTCTCCGTCATAGAACCATTTATCGGGAAAACCGCGGCGGGAAGTAAAAGACGGGCTGTCCGCCCATTTAAGCAGTTCCTTGTAGGCGTCGTGCAACTTGCGAAAACTAACGGCATGACCGCCGCTGTCGGGGTGATGAATCTTTGCCTGAGAGCGGTATGCGTTCTTAATAATTCTGCGTAAATCGACGGAATACAAATCAGCCTTGTCAATCTGCAGGCAGTGGAGTGCTTCTGTTTTAACGGTGGGAATCTTAAGCACTGAAGGCTTAACCGACAGGAGCGGGACCGCATGTCGAGTCGCCATCGCCAGAACCTCACGCGAAGCCAGATATTTTTTACGCGTCCGTCTTTCTTCCTGCCACCAGACCTCACCCAGCATATTCGTCATTTTACTGAATTCTTCAGCCGGGTTGAGTCCGGAAGTTCGCATTTGCGTATAGCGGAATATCTCCCTCTGCCCGCGGGGAAGAACATCCATGACTATCGCTGTATCGGAAAAATAAAAAGTCGCGTAGCGGGCATTCAGAACCTGCAGCAAACCGCAGCGGATATTCAGCTTCTGGCGCAAGTTCTGACGGCAGCGGACGGAACAGTATTTGCGGTTTTTCATATTTTCCACAGTTCCGCAGGAAAGACAGCGATTCTGCTTTTTTTTCACCGCTACAACAATTTCATTGGCTACTGTCGTGTTTCCCATATACAGCAAATCATTTTCCGGTCAAACTCCCGCACCGGCTACTTCTTTTCTGCGGCAAGATAACCGCGCGCCAGATTGACATTGACATGGATGACGCCTGCATTCATGTCTTTCATCGGATAATCATCGGTAATAACGGGCAGATTGTCGGCGTCGGCCTGGGTTTTGATGACTGATCCGGCGGGAACATAGCGTCCGTCGGCGACTTTAACACCCATTAAAACCGAAGCCGGCTCCAGAACGCAATTTTTTCCGACAAAAGACTTGAAGATCAGTGATTTCATGCCCACAAAAGTATTATCCAGCACAACCGCCGGCCCATGAATCTGCACCTGATGCGCCAGAGACACACGGCTGCCGACGTAGACGGCATATTTTTTCCCGTCTACTTCCATTAAATTCTTTTCTATCACTTTACCGTTCAGTTGTGTTTCCAGGGCGTGGATAATAACGCCGTCCTGAACATTGGAATCATCGCCGACAAAGAGGGGCTGCCCTTCATCTCCGCGTACGGAAGCACAGGGTGATACCATGATATTTTTCCCCAGAATGACATTGCCGATAACCGCCGCCAGGGGATGCACGTAGCAGGTTGAATCGATAACGGGTTCCACCGCCTCGGCGCTAAAATCAGTAACAACATTTTTTCCAATCATTTTTTTCGTCTCCGTCAATAATTTATTTTTACCGCGATCCTTCGGTTTTTTCTTTTTCTCGCCTGATCAATTCGCTCCATACCTCCTGAACTCTTTTCCGGGTATCGGCAATCAACGACTGGTTATTGATCACAATATCCGCCAAACCGGCCTTGTCGCCGATGGGCATCTGATTTTTTATCCTTTTCCGGGCTTCTTCCTCGGCCATACCGTTGCGGGCCATAAGCCGGACAATCTGCTCTTCGGGCGGTATCATCACCACAATTGTCAGGTCAAATAAGGATTGCATCCGCGCTTCAAACAACAGCGGAATATCGGACAAAATAATCGCCCGGGGATCACGGGTTATTATCGATTTCAGGCGAGCCTGCCACTCCTCATAGACGCTCGGATGGACAATGTCGTTTAATGCTTTGAGCTTCTCCGGCTGATTGAACACAATGGCGGCGACTTTATTCCGGTCGATCTTTTGATCATCCCCGACAACATCATCTCCGAAATAGTCGATAATTTTCCGCCAGGCAGGCGCTCCCGGCTCCTGAACTTCATGAGCAAGCTTGTCAAGATCGATCAGGTAAGCTCCCAAACGAACAAACATCTCCGCAACAGTTGATTTTCCGCAGGCTATCCCGCCTGTCAATCCTACACTTAACATTATTTAGCGTTCATTTTATAGATAATGAGCAAGCCGTCCAGCGTCAGCATTTCTTCAATTTTATCGATAGTCTTGGTCTCTTTGGCAACAACCTTGGCCAATCCTCCGGTGGCGATGACCAGGGGATCGGTTTTCACTTCCGCCTTGATGCGCTCGACGATGCCATCCACAAGTCCCGCGTAACCGAACATTATACCCGCCTGCATCGCGGATATCGTATCCTTGGTAATAATCGTCTTCGGCCTGCTGAATTCAACTCGCGGCAGTTTGGCCGCCCGCTGGAAAAGAGCTTCACTCGAAATTACAATTCCCGGAGCAATGCAGCCGCCCAAATATTCGCCTTTTTTCGATATATAATCAAAGGTCGTCGCCGTTCCGAAATCAACAATAATCGATTCCCTTTTATATTTATGATAGGCGGCGACGGCGTTGACGATTCTGTCGGCGCCCACTTCCTTGGGATTGTCATAAAATATCGGCATCCCTGTTTTGATCCCGGGGCCGATAATCATTGGTTTAATGTTGAAATATTTGATGCTCAGCAGTTCCAGAATATTGAGCATCGGCGGCACAACGCAGGATATGATAATGCCGTTAATCGACCTTATTCGTTTGGTCTTGCTCCGGCTGGATTTGTACAAATTGTAGATAAGCATGCCATATTCATCAACGGTATGGCCTATTACCGTACGGATACGCCAGTCGTAAATAAGCTCGTCGCCGTCATATAAACCCAAAACAGTATTGGTATTGCCCACATCAATTACTAACAACATATTTAGTTTAATCTCCTTATTAACAAACTTTACATCTTCGGCGGAACAAGGGGTTGCTATCTCTTTTTCAATATTGTTGCGTCACCCGCAGAAATTTTCAGCTTATTGTTGTCCGGCGTAAGAATTATCAACGAACCATCCCCGGCGAGATCAAGAGCTTTTCCCATGATTGTTTCGTTCTGAAACATTATTTGAATATCCTGTCCGATCATCGGCGCCAAATCAAGCCATCTTTCTTTAATGGCAGCAAAACCGTTTTGCAACAGTTTTTTATACCATTTTGCGAAATTTTCATACAGGTTGATTATAAGGTCATGACGATTAAACTCCCGCCCGGCGTCGAAGCTTAAAGACGCAGCAGTTTCCAGTATTTCCGGCGGAAATTGATTCGGCCTGATGTTCACATTGACGCCTATCCCCACCACAACAAAATCCACATCCTGCCCGACGGTTTTCATTT
>DAOQVG010000189.1:0-4523 GCA_035341435.1 Smithellaceae bacterium | reverse complement strand
ACCTTATTTTTTCGCTGCGGATCGACCGCAAAATAATACCTCCGAAACTATTGAAAATTAAAATTCTGGAAGAAGAACGGCAGTTTCTTGCTGAAAGCGGCAAAGAGCGCATTAATAAACAAACAGCCGAAGGCATTAGAGACAAGGTAAAGCTTGAACTTTTATCCAGGCTGGACCCGGTGCCGTCCTTTTATGATGTCTGCTGGGCCCTGGGACAAAATACGGTTTATTTTTCTTCGCTTTCCGATAAAGTTGCGGATGACTTCGTTGATTTGTTCAAAAAAACTTTTTCTTTGAGCCTGATTCGCCTTCTGCCCCAGGACAATCAGCAGCTATCCTCGAAGCTCGCTGAAGGCGCCGTTAAGAAAGAGGAGACTGCCCTCATCGGACGGGAATTTATGACCTGGCTCTGGTTTAAATCCGAAGAACGCAGCGGCCGGATAAGTCTATCCCCCAATGATGAAGTGGAACTAAATTTTTCAAAGAGAATCGTCCTCGAGGCGGGAGAAGGAGAATATTCCCAGGGCGTAGTGTGCCATGGAATACATGCTGAATTAAAAGAAGGCAAAGAGGCTATCCGCCAGGGGAAAAAAGTTAAAGAAGCAGGAATCAAACTGCTGCATAATCAAAACGAGTGGGAATTTACGCTGAAAGCCGATAATTTTTATTTCCAGTCTTTAAAACTACCCCTGGCTGAACGGCAGGAATCCGCGGAGGATCCTTCCGGAAAAATGCTCGAACGAATTTACCTCATTGAAAATGCCGCCCAGGCAATTGATCAACTTTTTAATTTATTTCTGAAAATCCGGTTCTCACCTCAGTGGGATGAAAAAGAAGTTAAGTCACTGGCAAGGTGGTTGCGTTAATCGAACCTGGTTTCTTCATCCCCGTATTTATTTGTTGCGCACAATTTGTTTTCACAAACTTGATATTTTTATAAGTTTCTATATTATTAATCTTTAAGGAGATCAGTCTATGGATCAGAAACAGATTGTCAAACAGATGATAGAATTCAACAAAACAGCCTTTGATAACACTTTCAACGCCATGGCTGTTTTACAGGACCAGACGGAAAAGCTTATTTTCCATTTCTTAGAAAAAGCTCCCTGGTTTCCCGCAGAGGGGAAAAAAGCAATTGACGAATGGGTCGGCGCCTGCAAAAAAGGACGTGAAGAATTTAAGAAAAATGCCAACGAAAGCTATAAAAAAGTCACAGATTATTTTGCCAAAGCCCAAAAAGAAGAAATGCGCAAGGATGCCGGGAAATAATAATCATTTTTTATTTTTTTGAGGAGGTTGCCATGGATCCGAAACAAATCGCCAAGCAAATGATTTCTTTTAATAAAGCTGTTGTCGACCAGAATTTTCAGACAATGAATTCCATCATTGAACAAATGGAAAGGTTCGTCAATAAATTTTGGGAAAAGTCTCCTGTATTTCCGGAAGAGAGCAAAAAAGCCGTTTTCGAATGGATGAATAATTATAAAAAAGGCTGTCAGGATTTTCAAAATGCAGTGGATGAAAATTTTAAAAAAATGGAGGAATATTTCGCCGAAAACAAATAATTTTTTTCCGTTTCCTGAAAACAACAGGCCTGCCGATAAAAAAATCGAGCAACCCCGTAAGGGTTGCTCGATTAATGTCCTGCAAAAAATTTATTAAGCAATTATTTTGCCGGGGCGGCCGGTGCAGCAGTAGCAGCAGCTTCCGGAGCAGCGGGAGCTTCGGTTGCAGCCGGGGCAGCCGTTGCAGCAGGTGCCGGTACAGCAGCAGGTGCTTCAACTTTCGGAGTCTCTGCTGGTTTCGGTTCTTCTGCTTTTTTGCAACCTACAACTGCAATAGACAGAGAAGCAACGAAAAGCACGCTAACAAAAATGGCAAATATTTTTTTCATTAAAGCATATCCTCCTTTCACAGATTTTCCTAATTTTTGGGTAATTCATTCCCCCAACTTTTGAACCGGTACATTACGCTTTTTTTTTACCTTGTCAAGATATATTTAACAATATATACTTTTGTCATTTTAGGGAATAAGGATAAAAAAATGATCCTGGGCATCGATGTAGGTGGGACGCATACTGACTCGGTTTTAGTAGAAAATTACCGGGTTAAAAAAAAGATAAAAGTTAAAACTGATAACGACAATATCATGTCTTCGCTTTTAGCGGCGACACGAGAAACAGTTGCGGGAGAAAAAGTAAGCAATATAAAGAGGATAGTACTCAGCACAACCATTTCCACCAATGCCATCGTCCAGGGAAAAACGGACCGGGTCGGCATGGTTTTGCAAAATGGACCGGGATTATCACCCCGGTTTTTGATCCATGACCGGGACGCCTTTTTGGTCAGCGGCTATATTAACAACCGCGGCATATCGATCCAGCCGGTTAATGAAAGAGAAATAAAAGAGATCGGGGAGTATTTTCGAAAGGAAAATATCCATCAGATCGGCATTGCCGGAAAGTTCTCCCCCCGTAACCCCCTGCAGGAAATAAAAATTGCGGAAATACTTGAAGATAATGAAAGAAATTTCTCCCTGGGGCATCGTCTATCGGGGCAGCTCAACTTTCCCCGCCGCGCGGCAACGACATACCTCAATGCAGCCGTCCATAATATTCACCATAGATTTATCCGGGAAGTACAAAAATTTTTACATGAGTCCAATATAAACGTGCCTGTCTATATTCTGAAAGCGGACGGCGGCACGATTTTGATTGAGCAGTCGATTTTTTATCCTGCCCTGACCATCCATTCAGGCCCGGCGGCCAGCATTATGGGAGTATTGGCTACAGCCGACATGAAGGAAGACGCCGTTGCACTGGATATAGGCGGAACAACAACCGATATTTCTGTTTTTGCCGACGGAGTCCCTCTTCTGGAAGCAGCCGGCGTGACCATCGGCCGGCTAAAAACATTGGTGCGGGGGCTTAACACGAAATCCATCGGCATCGGCGGCGACAGCGCCGTCCGGATAAAAAACGGGGAAATTTCCGTTGGTCCCGACCGGGAGGGCCCGGCGGCGGCCCTGGACGGCCCGCTTCCCACGCCTACGGACGCCATGATCGTGCTTGGTCTGGCCGCACTGGGCAGCAAACAGAAAGCCCTGGACGCCATTAATTCTCTAGCAGTGCAATTGAACATGGATACGGTATCCATGGCCGAAACCATCATGCAGAAAGCAGCCGCGATAATTGCCGACAACGTCAAGCTGATAATTGCGGAAATCAATAACAAGCCGGTTTATACAATCCATGATCTTTTGGAAGGCAAGGTGATCAAACCGCTCGCTGTCTATGTTATGGGTGGTCCGGCCGCCGCAATGGCCCCCGGAATTTCGAACCTTCTCGGCTATCCGTACAAAATCCCCGATCACTCGGAAGTAGCCAACGCACTGGGCGCGGCGCTTTCCAGAACAACGGCGGAAATAACCGTGCTGGCCGATACGGAAAAGAGAGAATTGATCATCAGCGAAGAAGGAATAATAAAAAAGATACCCCACGACTTTACAGCACGGCAGGCGATTGAAGCGGGCCGTGAAGCTCTGAAAGCCAGAGCCGTTAAAATGGGCACAAGCTTGAATGATCTGGAAATGGAAGTGACGGAAGCGCAGGAATTCAATATGATTAGAGATTTTTATACAACCGGGAAAAATATTCGCGCCAGGATTCAAATCAAACCGGGATTGATTTCATCTTCTCCGGCAAAGGAGCGCTAAAATGAAGCGAAAAGAAAAAAAAACAGGGCTGATTTTTTTTCCGGCATTTGACTGGGCGATTTCCAAAACACATCCGGAACGGGAAGAGCGGCTTTTATATACACAGGATCAGGTTTTTGAAGAGGGCCTGCTGGATTTGGATAATATTGTAGAATTTAAACCGGGTCTGGCCACCTATGAAGATATTAACCGCTGCCACATTTGTGTTCCCGATCCGCAAAGTTTAACAACGCATTCGCATCTGATTTCCGCCGGAGGCGCCATAACCGCCGCGCAAAAAGTACTGCAAGGCGAGGTGGACAATGCCTTCGCCCTCGTCCGGCCGCCCGGCCACCACGCCATGCTCGTAGCCCATGGAGCACGAGGCTTCTGCAACATCAACATCGAAGCCGTCATGGTCGAATACATCCGGAAAAATTTCGGTATAAAAAAAATCGCCATTGTTGACACGGATTGCCATCATGGCGACGGCACGCAGGATATTTATTGGCATGACCCGGACATTCTCTGCATCTCCCTTCACCAGGACGGCCGTACCCTCTATCCGGGGACAGGTTTTATCGACGATTTCGGCGGTCCCAACGCACTGGGCGCCACCATCAATATCCCCCTGCCGCCGAAAACATCCGACGAAGGTTTCCTGTATGTTTTAGATCACGTCATTTTGCCTGTTCTGGATGAATTCCAGCCGGAGATAATCATCAATTCCGCCGGGCAGGACAACCATTACAGTGACCCCATTACCAATATGTGTTTCAGCGCTCAAGGATACGCCCTCTTGAACGAAAAACTGGCACCGCATATCGCC
>DAOQVG010000188.1:0-4549 GCA_035341435.1 Smithellaceae bacterium | reverse complement strand
CCAAATAGGAGAACGTTTAAGGGCGGCCCGCCTGATGTTCTCGGGTAGCGTCGCTTGAGGCGACAGGCAACTGTCGTCCCAGATGAATGATCATCACCGTGCTGCGGGGAGACCAGAGTGCGGGACAGAACCCGGCTTATGTTTTTCTTTCCCCTGCGATAAAAATAAAAAACCCCTCTATGAATTATTCATCCAGAGGGGTTTTTGTTTTTGTCCGGTTTAAATTATTTATTGATGCCCAAATCCTTTTCCGTTTGGATTATATCAATAGTTGTTTTGATTACGGTGTCGGAATTCAGCGAAATACTGTTTATGCCGCATTGTACTAAAAATCTGGCAAATTCCGGATGATCACTTGGAGCCTGGCCGCAGATACCGATTTTTTTACCCATTTTGTTAGCTTCAGTAATCGCCTGACGTATGAGTTCCTGTACCGCGGCGTTTCTTTCGTCGAAAATATGGGATATCAGGGCGGAATCTCTATCCAGTCCAAGAGTCAGCTGGGTAAGGTCATTGGAACCGATGGAGAAACCATCAAATACTTTGCCGAATTCTTTAATTAAAACAACGTTGCTGGGTATTTCCACCATCATGTAAATTTCCAGGCCGTTTTTCCCCTGAACAAGACCCTGATCAGCCATCAGTTTGACAACATTTTGCCCTTCGTTAACTGTACGGCAGAAAGGAATCATGAGTTTTACATTGGTAAGCCCCATTTCGTCGCGAACTTTCATCATTGCCTGGCATTCCAGAGCGAAAGCTTCGCGGTAACGTGCATCGTAATAACGGGAAGCTCCGCGGAAACCAATCATTGGATTTTCCTCCTCTTCTTCGAAGAAAGGACCTCCCAGCAGATTTTTGTATTCATTGCTCTTGAAATCGCTCATGCGGACGATGACATCGTTGGGATAAAATGCCGCAGCAATTTTTGCAACGCCCTGAGCCAGTTTGTCGACAAAGAAATCTCCCTTATTGGCGTAGCCCTGGGTAAGTTTTTCAATTTCCTTGCGGACTTTTTCATCGGTAACTTTGTCGAAATGAATCAAAGCCATCGGATGAACAGTGATAAAATGAGTTATAATAAATTCCAACCGGGCGAGACCGACGCCGTCGTTGGGTATTGGTGCAAGCTTGAAGGCGTTGTCCGGATCGCCGACATTCATCATTATTTTTGTTTTGGGCCGTTCCATTTCCTGGACGTCCATACGATGAATGTCATATTTCAGGATGCCTTTGTAGACTTTGCCGACTTCACCCTCTGCGCAGGATACGGTTACTTCGGGTACATCGTGCAGAACCTTCGAGCCGTTGCCGGTTCCGACAATGCAGGGAACTCCAAGCTCACGGCTGACGATAGCGGCATGGCAGGTACGGCCACCCTTGTTGGTAACAATGGCGGAAGCAATTTTCATGATCGGTTCCCAGTCCGGATCGGTCATGTCGGAGACAAGCACCTCTCCTTTGCGAAAACTTTTAATTTCGCTTACCGATTCAATGACATGTACCGGTCCGGCGCCGATTTTGGCGCCCACGCTTGTTCCGGTAACGATGGGCTCTTTTGTTTCCAGCATAATATAATTTTCCAGGACATTGCCGTCTTTCTGAGACTGGACTGTTTCCGGCCGGGCCTGCAGAATAAATAGTTCGCCGGTTTTACCGTCTTTGCCCCACTCAATATCCATGGGTTTGAAATAGCCGGCTTTTTGCGAATAATGATTTTCAATAATCGTTGTCCACTTGGCCAGTGTAAGTATTTCATCATCATTTAAACAAAAACGATTACGGTCTTCCAGCGGCGTCGGGTTGACTACGGTTGATTCGCTGTCCGTCTCGGAGGCGTAAATCATTTTAATTTCTTTGGTTCCCAGTTTTTTCTGAATGATCGGGCGGTAGTCTGCATTTAAAGTTGGTTTGAAAACATAAAATTCATCCGGGTTTACCGTTCCTTGGACAACAGTTTCGCCCAAGCCGTAAGCACCGGTGATCAGGATGGCATCTTTAAATCCCGTTTCGGTATCGATGGAGAAGATAACACCGGAGGAAGCCAGATCCGAGCGCACCATTTTCTGTACGCCGATAGAGAGGGCGACAGACATATGATCAAAATCCTTATCGACTCGATAAGAGATGGCGCGGTCGGTAAAGAGTGATGCAAAGCATTTCTTGCAGGCGTCAATCAAGGCTTCTTCACCGCGGATATTGAGAAATGTTTCCTGCTGTCCGGCAAAGCTGGCATTGGGAAGGTCTTCTGCTGTGGCTGAACTTCGTACGGCGACGTCAGTGTCCGGACCATATTCAGTACAAAGTTTTTTGTAAGCCTGAATAATCTCTTCACGAAGATCATCCGGTAACTTTGCATTGTAAATAAGTGAACGGATTTTCTTGCCGCGATCCGACAGATTTTTAATGTCATGAGTGTTCAAATCGGAAAGGAGCTGTGTGATTTCACTGGTAATTCCGGAATGCGATAATAAGTGGCGGTAGGCGTATGCCGTAACGGCGAAACCATCCGGAATGCTGACGCCCTTCGAAATCAGTTCTTTGCGCATTTCACCGAGGGAAGCATTCTTGCCGCCTACTTGAGCAAGATCGCTGAGCTCGATAGTGTCAAACCATAAGATCAACTTATTGTCTTTCATCAAAATCCTCCTGGGTACAATCCCAAATATTGTTTTCAAGTCGCCGGCTTCGAGCAGGGTTTCATGGAGCGCCTGCAAAGCCTCTCACTTGTTTAAGCTGATACTTTGAATGCAACTTGGCATAAAGGTTGCGAGTATCTACCAGTTTTGATTTACTAAGTCAAATAAAAAAAACAAAAATACCAGACAATAAATATCAAATAATTCAAACACATACGGAGTATTTGGTATCGGCAGGATATTGACTTGGTGAAGAGGAAAAAACATTACCGGTATGGCAAGAATTTCAGCTGTTGAAGGAAAATTAACTGTTGGGGAATTTATGATCAGGGAATCAATTTTGGGGCTGTTCTTAAGTTTATGGCCTCCGCCGAAGACGAAGGCCATAAACTTATTGAATTTAACCGTTAAGCCTTAACCCAGGAAGAAAGCTTTGTAGGGGTTGGCATAGAGAAGAATCATAGCAACGACCAGAGCGTAAATGGCGATAGATTCGGCCATAGCCATACCGACCAGCATGGTCATCATGATTTTACCCTGTACGCCGGGGTTTCTTCCTACTGCGGAGCAAGCGCCGCTGGCTGCGGTACCAATACCAAGTCCAGCACCAACTGCGCCAACGCCCATGGAAATACCGGCGGCGATCATGGCGCCAACGGCAAAAATTGCTTTCGGGAAAGATTCAGCAGCCGGTGCTCCTGCTGCTTCTGCTGCGAAAACCAACGTGCTCGATACAAGCACAACAACCATTGCTGCAACTACTGTTAAAATTCTTTTAGCCATTTTTCAATTCCTTTCCTGATGTTGTATTGATTATTCGCCATGTGATATAAACAAGTCCTTGGTCATATCAGATGGTAAAATAATTCTGAAACTTAATTGGTCAAACTTAAGCATAAAACATGCCGTTATTGCGGCAAGTAAATTTAAACTCCGGATAACCCGGCTGACGGTACGGTGGTATAAAGCAGAATGTAATTGCAATTATTTGATATTGTTTGTTATTCTTTTATGGAGAGAAAATAATCGGCCATTATGCAGGGATGTGCCTGTCTGTTGTTTGTTGCGCTAAAATTATCTACGGTTTTTATACAAATTTAAAGTTTTGTTAAATGGCATTCAATAAAACGTTCAAAAGCGATAAATAACAGCCTTTATTTAATTCCTTCTTTACACGGGAAAAATATGCTACAGGTTCTGTGCTTTTCTAAGCAATTTTGCCGAATGGTAATTTTTTTATGCCGAGAATTTTAGTTATTGATGACGACGCTGCTGTTTGTGAGACGCTGAAACTTTGCCTTAAAGAAGAAGGATACACTGTCGACACGGCTCAAAGCGGCACCGATGGTTTAAACAAATATGTCAGTAATCCCGCTGATGTGGTCATTCTGGATATTCGCCTGCCGGATGTTGACGGTTTTCTGGTTCTGGAAGATCTTAAAGAGGAAAACGAAAACATAAAAGTTATTATGATTACGGCTTATTATGACATGGAAACAACAATCAATGCCATGAAGGCGGGGGCGTTTGATTATCTTCACAAGCCGCTCGATATCGATGAGTTGGATGCCGCGATCAAAAGAGCATTGAAATCTCTGGAAATGGAAAAAAAGATGGAGGGCCTCAAAACCTTGCCGTCACGCAATTTCCGGGCAGGTGATATAATCGGTACAAGCAATGAAATGCGGGAAATTTTTAAGACGATCGGCATTGTGTCGCAAAGCCGCACAACTGTATTGATTCAAGGTGAAAGCGGCACGGGAAAGGAATTGATCGCCAAGGTCATTCATCAGAATACTTCACCCGATGATCCTTTTATAGCCGTTAATTGTTCGGCAATTGTCGAGACCCTGCTGGAGTCGGAATTGTTCGGTCATGAAAAGGGTTCCTTTACCGGCGCGATAGCCCGC
>DAOQVG010000187.1:0-4561 GCA_035341435.1 Smithellaceae bacterium | reverse complement strand
GTCATCATGGAATTATCCGAACCCGCCCCCGGTTCCGTCAAACAAAATGCAGCCAAAAGTGGCTTTTCGACAAAAGGCCGCAAGAATTTTTCCTGCTGCTCTTTCGTGCCGTGCTGGGAAATAACCACATTCGCCAGATCATTGCACATCGCCGAAGTGGAAATTCCCGTATCACCATAGGAAAGTTCTGCGATAATCATCGCCGATGAAATAACGTCGATATCAAAACCTTTCACCGATTCCGGGATGCACAAGTTGATAATGCCCATTTCCCACGCTTTATAAATTACCGGCCAGGGAAACCTGTGGGCCTTTTCCATCTCCAGAATGTGGGGCGTGATCTCATTTTTCACCAGTTTCCGTACAGTGTCCACATACATCAACTGATTTTCATTTAAGTTAAAATCCATTTTATAAAAACCTTTCCTATTGCGGCTGACTCTCTAAGTTATTAAATATCACTTATATTATTGCAGCTTTGGCCCTTCACTGGCCAAAGCGTTATTGCTGAATATTATTTGGCGCCGCCAAAAACCTTTTCCGCCGCCGCCAATCCCGTAATCGACTGACAGGCAACATCAATTGTTTTGAAAAACTCCCGCAAGGGTCGACCGGGGCCGATTTCATAAACTTCAGTGGCCCGGGAGGCCAATGACTGCATATTGTCGCGCCACCTCACGGCATTGCTGAGCTGGTTAACCAGATTATCAATTATTTCGGAGGCTGAGTCCGGATGGAATCCGCCGGTGAAATTGGAAGTCACTTTAGGAGCATTGCCCGGAATCAGTCCAGTGCCGACTTCCTTTAAAGTCTGCAAAAAAGGCTCTGCAATCGGTTTCATAAAGCGGCTATGGAAGGGTGCGCTGACATTCAACTTTACGTATCGAAACGGTTTTTCTCCCGCCAGAGCTTCCGTCAATATCTTTTCCGCATCCGGTATCGCCGAGGCCTGGCCACTGATGACGATCTGATTGGCCGAATTTATGTTGGCAAGGTCAAGGGGCAGATCTTTCAGCAGGTCTTTCAACTGCCCGGCGTCAAGTCCTTGCGATATCACGGCCGCCATACCTCCGACGCCCACAGGAACCGCCTGCTGCATCAACCTGCCGCGGGTTTGAACGATCTGGAGCAATTGGGCCAGCGGCATAACTCCGGCGGCCTCAAACGCCGTGAACTCACCCAGCGAATGACCCCCGAAGCACTGGGCCGAAAAACCATAACGCTGTGCCAGACCACGGTACATAGCTATTTCCGTTGTTAAAATACATGGTTGAGTATATTGAGTAAGATTAAGTCTTTCATCCTCGCCAAAACACATGGCGGCAACATCCCAACCTAATGTGTCAGAAGCCTCCTGAAAAGTTTCGCGGCTGACGGGAATTTCATCATAAAAATCTTTCCCCATGCCCGGTCGCTGCGATCCCTGTCCCGGAAAGACGACTGCTACACATTTACTCTCGCTCATCGAAAACCTCCCTGCAATCCTACTAAATTTTAAAAATTTATTTATTAATAATAACAAATAGCTGCCACTTTGTTTGCATTATTTATGCCAAAGACGCATCGCTCCCTGCGACAAGATAAGTAATTGAAATTATTCAAGACAGGTCAAACAGAAACTTCAAGAAAAAATTTTGAAAAAAAAAGTTGCGTAATTAAATTTGCAGCAGCGTAGAGTACTTCGCACCGGAAACATTATTTTGCCAGCCTTCCGGACTACCCGCGGGCAGACTGGCAAACAGAATTACCAATATTTTTATTGCCTTCATTTCAAAAAAATTGCTTCACCCTGAACAAACAGCTTTCCCCTTTTGAGTTCATCAATGATGATATTAAGAGTAGTAATTTCATCATCAAAAGTGATGATCAATAAGCCGTGCCCCTTATTTGTGTGATTGGTAACACCTTGAGTTTTCTTTAAAATCCTCTCCATTCGGCCTGCTGCATTACAATCGGCGCAGCCGGACAGATTCAACTGGACAATTCTCTCTTTGGCCGGAACCGGAGAAGGAACAGCCAGGCAGACAAGCAACAAATTTATTCCTGTTATTATAATTTTCTTCATGATCTTCTTTCCCTGTTGTATTGGTCTTCTAAAATATGTAAAATTTCAACATTAATTTTTCATTATCTTTTTTAGCATTTTGCACTATATAAAAACTTATGGACACATTTACTCTCGCCGCCTCGAGTTTTATTATTGCCGTTTCATTAATTATAACCGGCAAAAAAGATAAGTTGCAAGCATCTTTTATCTGCCTTTGCTTTGCTGTTTTTGTTTCCCAGGTCGGAGCTTTTTCCCGGGAGGTATTTGTGTCCGCGTTCTGGGGGGATATAAAATACCTGGGCATTCTGACGATTGCCCCTTGTGCTTTATGGTTTTTCCGCCATCTGACACACAATAAATCAATATTAACCGCCGGATTTATAGTCTTTTCCATTGTATCAAGTTCGTTGGGAGCGCTTCTCCTTTTCACCCCCGTATCGCGATGGTCGCACTTTCATCCTTTATTGCTTTCCTATACATTCGCCACTTTGGGACTATGTTACATCGCCCTTGTGCGCTACGTTAATAAGCTATTGCCGAGCATGGAAAAAAAACGGCTTGGTTATCTGCTTTTTGCCTGTCCTATTGCGTTAATTCTGAGCAGCATTGATTTGCTTATTTATATCGGCTTTACTTTTCCGCCTCTTTCCGGAATTATTATATCCGTGCTGCTTTACTTCATTCTGCTGATTATCGCTTACCCGCAGCTGCATGAATTGCATGACTTCTTTGCGCGAACCCTGGTTATTTTTGTCAGTACCATGTGCAGCATGGCGATTTTCTATTTTACCGCCGGATTTTTCAGCGACAGTCAATTGCCGTCTTTTACCAGCATCCTCATGGCCTCATTTTTAATTGTTATTTCCCTTTCCCCCATCCGCATAATATTGAAAAAAATCTTCAGCTTCTTTTATCCGGAAAGCAAAAATGTTTTTACCTCCATCTATGATTTCGACAACAAATTGGAGCGGGAAAAATCGATGATGCTCGCGGAAATGGCGCCGGTTTTCGCCCATGAAATCCGCAACCCGCTGGGGTCGATCAAAGGCGCCGCCCAGTATCTGAAAACGGAAGCAGTAACGGAAGAGCAGCATAAACTGTTCGACGTCATTATTGAAGAAGTCAACAGGCTCAATGCCGTCATCAGCCAGTTTCTCGATTATGCCCGCCCCTACACCCTGAAACTCAAAAAGCAGAATTTAAACGCTTTGATTTCCAGAGCCAACTCCATAATCGCCGCCAACGAGCTGGCCGGAAAAGTATCCATTGTCACTGAGCTGGATGATACCTTGCCGGATGTGGAAGTTGATGAGCAACAGTTGATGCAGGTTATTTTAAACATTGCCCTCAACGCCATCGAAGCGATGCCCGAAGGGGGCACCCTGACCTTTCGTACCTTTAAAATTAAAACCGGCGCAGGCAGCGCCGTCGGGCTGACCATCGGCGACACCGGCTGCGGCATCACCAAAGAATCTCTGAAAAATATTTTCAAACCTTTTTATACGACCAAGGAAAGAGGCGCCGGTCTCGGTCTGGCGATCTGCCGGAAAATCATCAGGGAACACGGAGGACTGATCAATGTTAAATCCGTACCGGGACAGGGAACCGAGTTTCTTCTCCGATTGAACTCTACAAGCTGAATTCCTCAGCATAGATTCCGGCTTGATTTAAAATCCAACCCGTAATAATTAAATCCTATGCATAAAGTTCTGATAGTTGACGATGAATTAAACATGCGGCTGGTTCTGGCCGCCATGCTGAAAAAAGAAGGATACGCCATCACATCCGCTGCCGACGGCAGGGAAGCCCTGCAAATTTTAAAGTCGAACAAGATGGATGTCGTTGTCACCGATTTAAAAATGCCCCATCTCGACGGGATGGAGCTGCTGCATTGCATTACCGAGCAATATCCGGATGTTCCCGTAATCATGATTACGGCGCATGGCACCGTCGCCACCGCCGTGGAAGCTCTGAAAAAAGGCGCCCTGGATTACATAACCAAACCTTTTGAACTCGACGATCTGAAAAATGTAATTTCAAAAGCGATCAAGACCCGAACTTTAAATGAGAATGAATTGTTTGTGCCGCCGGAGGAAATAGAACGAACCGGCATCATCGGGTCGAGCAAGCGCTCGCTGGAGATATTCGACGCCATCAAAAGAGTAGCGCCGACGACAACCACGGTTCTCATTACCGGAGAAACGGGCACCGGCAAGGAGCTTGTGGCCGACGCCATCCATCATAACTCTCCGCGGAAGAATAATCCGCTCATTAAAATCAATTGCGCGGCTATTTCCGAGACGCTGATGGAAAGCGAACTCTTCGGCCACGAAAAAGGCGCTTTCACCGGGGCAACTATTACCAAACCGGGCAAAATTGAACTGGCCCACAAGGGAACGCTGTTTTTGGACGAAGTTGGCGAAATTCCCCGCGATATGCAAGTCAAACTGCTGCGGGTCATCCAGGAGCAGGAGTTTGAACGCGTCGGCGGCCTGAGAACAATCAAAGTCGACG
>DAOQVG010000186.1:0-4617 GCA_035341435.1 Smithellaceae bacterium | reverse complement strand
ATCGGAAAAAATCGCGAGATCGAAAACGGGAAGAGCGGGAGCAGGGGCGGGAAACGGCGCCGCGGGGGCGGCAGGTGCAAACATGGAAGACGAGACAGAAGAGGAGGACGTAGAAGACTGTGCCGGCGTTGCGGCAGGGGAAGACGGGGCGATGACCGGTGGCGTGAACCCCCTCTTTGCCGCCGGTGTCAATTCTCCTGCTGCTGCCGTTGCGACTCCCCTCGCCGCTACCGGCGCCTTGCCGGTTGCCGACGACCGGAGGACCCGGGAGGACTCATTCTCCCTACGCTCAGGAAAACGAGTCGCCTTGTTTGTCCGCAATGTCTTACCTGGCGCCCTGCCCACAGATGACGTCGCCTCCGGTCCTCCCGCCGTTTCCTTTGGGAGCTCCTCGTCAGGAGGAAACAGCGATGTCTGCATCGGCCCGGCTACAGCCTCCGCTCCCGGCGAATTTTTCCCCGCCGGGGTGGCCGGCGCGGCCTTTTGCCTTGCCCACTTTTTCATCGCCGCCATAACCGTCGGCCAAGGCATTGCCGTTGCCGCTCCCTCTGCCGGACCCCTTGGAAGGGGCGGGCCCGCCGTCCCGGTTGGGCCCGCCGGCGTGACAACGGCTCGTTGAGAAGACCGTGGTGGCGTTGTCTGACGGCGCGGGGGCGCCGTGTCTTGCCGTGACAGCCTCATCGGGGGCGCCTCCGGCGGCGGGAACGACGGGGCGCCAGCCCGCTCCATGTAGAACCGGGTTTCCGAAAGCCAGTCCTGGATCTTCTTTTTGTCTTCCCGGGCCTCTTTGTCCCGGCGGCCTTTCAGACGCTCCTGGTACTTTTCCAGGAGGGCGATCTCCTCGGCATAGCGGCACTGCTGAAACAAACAATAGGCCAGATTAAAAATCGCGTCACTGTCCCCTTCATCTTTCTGCACGAGTTTTTCGAGAAAGGGGATCGCCCTGCCATCATCCTGCTCGTATTCCATGGCGAGGGCCGCCCGCAGGCGGAGGGCGGGCAACCAGTCGGGCCTGATCCGGAGGATCTTTTCCACATGGGACAAGGTAGTTTGGCAATCTTTTGAGCGATAAGCCTGCCTCGCCAGCTCCAGGTGCCATTCCGCATCGACCGCCTGGAGCTGTTTAGTCCGCTCCGCCTTCAACCGTTTTTCCCGGTCTTTCTTTTTCTGAACCTTCTTATCCGCCATGAGATTTTTAGGAGATAAAAACGAGACCGGATCTTCCCCCTTGCCGTCGCAGGATTTCCGGTTTTTATCTCAACCGCCTTTTATTATGTGCCGATCAGCAATATTTCTTCTGAATGGTTGGTGCTTAAAACGTATTTATAATTCTAACGTTTGACTGCCTGAACGTCTTTTTTATACTTTTTTAACAGGCTTGTTAGTTCTTCAACGGAAGGGATCCCGTCCGATCGATATGATATTACCAGAATGCTGTCGTGAAATTTCTTGAATAGGCGGTCAAAGGCGGTGTGGATGCGTTTCTTATCCGTCCAGACAGTTACGCAATCTTGTCCCTTCAGGCACTTATGCTTTTTGCGATGATTAATCATCTGCGGCCATTGATCGTAATGGACCAATCCTTCCAAAAAGTGGTAGAAATCCAAATAGTCAACACCGACACCGCTGTAGGAAATATAAGGTGTGTCAATGTAAACGAGGTCATATTTACCCTCTATGTCAAACACGTCCTAATTCAGGCATCGGTTTTCCCGACCGTTTGAAAAAACCGCTCCGTTTGCCGCTTTAATGAATTTCCGAAAATGAGCATCGAAAGGTGTGTCCCAGGTTGCTTTGTTGCCGAAATTTCTCTCCACGTTGGATTGCCTTAAATAGAGATTTCTGCGATGAAATAGATTGAAAGGTCTTTTACTGATACAGGATTGAAACAGGGCAAAATATGCGAGGGCCTGCTTATAGACGTTTTCGAGGTCCCGGATATTGGCGGCGGCCATATCGATCCAAAGATTTTCCCCATCCGTATAATAAATATCCCGAAAGGTATCATGGATAAAGGTCGGATATCCCCTGCCGACCTTAGGGATCAGAATAAAATCAATTTCATCCGTGGTGAGCCGGATATCTGAATTCTCGATGAGCGCCAAAGCAATGTACCAGTTGAACCGCAATATGTCGTTGTAAGTTACCAACTTGCCCCTCTTTTTAAACATGTAGCCTACGCTGCCCGTTCCGCCGAACAAATCGAGTACGGTATTGCAATCCAAGTTTTTTACCGCCTCCCAAATCCAGTCCACAATCTTCAATTTGCTACCCTGGAATCTGGTGGAAGGAAATACCGGATCAGAGGCAATCAGTTCCATCTGCTTATCTAAGCTATTTAATGCGTTAGCTCTCATCTTTTACTTGGCCTCTTGTAATCTTTGTACTCGCGAAGGTTCTTGTAGGGCGCATCCTTCAGATCCACCGCTTTTGCCATGTCTTTCGTCAGGTAATACATCCAATAATCATAGAAAGTTTCTTCGCCTAATTCGGCAAAAGGCCCGCGACCGTGAGTCAAATCATCAATTTTTGTTACCGAGCCGATATTCTTGGTATTGCCGCTTCCTGGGCGGTCAAGGGCAATCCGATATTTTTCTTCGACAAAAAAGCGAAAATCTCGCACTATGGAGGTAATGTTTCGTAAATCATCCAACGAATAGATCTTTCTTTCATCGACATTTCCATCGGTGCGAGAATAGATGATCCCCAAAACAAAGTGTCCGGCATATTCACTGAATGGAAAAGAGATGTTTTGCAGGTGATCAGATAACGATGCCATTCTGAATATTTTCTCTGCATTGTGGTTGTTTTTTTGACGAGCCACTTCTGATTAAAAGCTTGCTTCCGGTTCCCATAAAATTACTCCTTCGCCGGAGGCGCACCTTTTCAGCTCGTCGGTATAACCGGAGCGGCTGAAGAGGACGAATAGCTCTTTTCGTCCCGGTTTCCCCCAGGGGACGAGGGCGGCTTTGCGTTTCAAATCATCCAGAATATCCGTTCCTACCTGCCGGACGCTCCATTTTGCTTCCCCGCAGAGGAGGGTATTTTCCGCTTCGCTGGTGGCCACGACATCGATTTCTCCCTCCTTTGACCACCAGCGGCCAACACGGTCAAAGCGGCAATCATGCCAGACGTTGCCCCGGACAATATCCCGGCAGACGTCTTCGAAGGCCAGGGCCATGAATTGATCAAAGGCCGGTTTGAGCTTGCGTTCCATCACGTAATCAAGCTGGCCCTCTTCGATAAAGCTCCGATTCGGATAGACAAACTGGAACCAGAAACGGAAAAAGGGATCGGCCATTGAATAGAGGCCCTTTTTACTCTTTTCCGGAAGGGCCTCCGTGACCGGGACTACGCGCCGGATGAATTTCAGCTCCCCAAGGACGGAGAGGTATTTTCCCAAGACGTTTTTTTCCAGACCCGTTTCATTTATGATCTCCCCCGCCTTTGATTTTCCGAGGGAAATGGCGCGGAGAATGGCAAAATAATTACGGGGTTCCCGCAGTTCCGACCGAAGGATAAAATCGGGCTCCCGGTATAGATAGGCGTCCGGGGCAAGGATCTTCGTACGAACATTATCCCGGAAATCGGCATGGGGGTCGAATTGACGCAGGTAGGCAGGCGTGCCCCCGAGGACGGCATAGATCGGCAGGAAGTCCGGGAAAGACGCCTCGGGAAAAAGTTTCCGGGCATCGCCGAAGGGCAGTGGTTCCACCTGCAGTTGCCCCGTGCGGCGTCCGAAAAGGGGCGATTTGTAGCCCAGGACTTCCGTTTCCATCATCCCGATGCTCGATCCCAGGAGGATGAGAAAGATCCCTGAATCCTTCAAATCTTCATCCCATCCTTTCTGGAAGATGGAGGGGATGGCGCGGTTGGCCTCGATCAGGTAAGGAAATTCATCAATTACGAGGACGAGGCGGCCCTTGTTCTTCAGATATTTAAAACAATCGTACCAGGCGCCAAAACCTCGGGAGAGGAGAAATTCATCCTGGAAGAAGAGTCCCACCTGTTCCGAAAGCATCCGTAGTTGATCTTTCTCGGATGCCTTGTCGGACAGGTAGTAGATGTGGGGAAGCTCCTGGAAAAATTGCTTCACCAGTTCCGTTTTGCCTACCCGCCGTTTGCCGTAGATAACGAAAAACTGAGAGGAATTATCAGCATAGGCCCGCTTCAGGGCAGCCAGTTCCTTCTCGCGGTCAACGAACATGGGCGACTTCCTTTCGTGACTCTAAAGTATGATACTCGCAAGTATCATACTTTAAGGCAGCGGGCAAGGGGATATTTGATGCCGCAACGGATCATCTTTTTCATAATTGCGTCATGTTACGAGTTCGGATTTACTTAAAGTGCCGTCACCATCTCGTCAAAGTGTACTTGGGAAACGACTTCGTTAACATCTGCATACTCGGAAGTGCCCCTCATCGTATCAAGCATATCTTCAAGCGCTAAAATATGTTGCTCGTAATTAGCCTTCAACCGCTCTTTTTGATCCTTCCGTTCTTTAGTGCGTATTCCGCTGATTCCGCCACTCGATTCCGAAGGAAGCCGCCAGCCTGTTCCGATTTTACCCATGATTTTCAGGTTTGCTGATGCTTAATCAGAGCAATTTGAGCATAT
>DAOQVG010000185.1:0-4620 GCA_035341435.1 Smithellaceae bacterium | reverse complement strand
GCATAGGCATGGCTCGCAGGGTATCTTGAAGTTCACCGGCGATGAGCATGGCGGCCGTTGTGGTTTGTTCGGCTCTTTTGAAGATCTCCCGGGCTTCTTTGGGGGCTATTCCTGCCTTGGGTGCTATTTCCTGTACAAATCGGGTTTCGCCTGAAGCGGCAATGCTGTATGATGAATTAAGCTTCAGTTTGCGCAGCGCAAGAGTTTTGCCATAGTGCGGCACTAATTTGAAAATACGCTGCACAGACTTTAATTCTTCCCCGATGGCTTCGCTTTCTTTCCCGGTTAGTTTTTTATCCTTCAGGTAGGTGGATATATTATGGCGCTGCAGGTCAAAATCTTCATGTCTGGATAAAAAGGCGGCAATTTTTTTCTGGTTTTCCAGAACGGGTTTCTTCTCTCTTTCCAACTGCGCGCTGAAGGCCATGGTCGGATAGGCCTTTTCCATTTTTCTGACGATGGATGATGCATGCAGGTCGATCAGCTTTTTGTTCAATGGTTTACCGGCAAGGTCGATTTTGTTCGCCGCCCTGGTTAATTCCTTTTTCCATGCCGCTTTATTCAGTTTGGCTAACTTTTTGATATCTTCTGGTTTTTTGATATTTTGCGATTCGCTGATCTGGCCGATGATATGGTCGTCAAATCCCAGCAATTCGCCGAGGGCAAGGCTGATTTTGGCCTGGGCCGCCTTCACGTCGCTTTGGAAAAATGATTCATCGGTGATTTTTTGAAGAAAAGCGTTCAGGTCGTTTTTATTCTCCTCGAAAATCTTCCCCATCTCATCGATCTTATTTTCCAGCACAAAGCGGCTGACGATGTGCAGCACTTTCCGGGGATGCTCGTTTTTGTAGTATTCCTCCGCCTTCTTTACGTATTGCTGCAACAATTCCACATTCCGCTTCCATTCCCTGGCCGTGGAAGTGGATACGATCATTTCTTTCGCCGCCGCTTCCACATCGCGCCGGATAATTTTCGGGTCGGTTAATGCCGCATCATACAGAAGCGTTCGCGTGTCGGCGTTAATGTCAATGACCAGCCGCGCATGATATGATCCGGCAAAATCATTTTTCAGCAGCGTATCTTTGCGCAGCAGGGCATAGAAGAAGGCGGCGTTTATTTTGGATTCGGCCTGCAGACGATGAGCCACCACCAGGTGTTCAATTTTTTCGGCCGGTATTTCCGCCTCCCGGGAGAGGAAGGTAATGTCCTGGTGATCCTTATTTTCCTGTAAACCGGCAACTGCCACCCTGTCGGCCAGGTAAGTCACCTGTCTCAAAATATAATCATATTCAACAACTTCCGGCTGGACGGCTGTTGCAATCGTGATATTAATCTCTTCCCGGTGCGAGGCATTAAATCGCACCGCATCCATGGCGGAGGCGAACAGCGGGGTCTTCTTTTCGCGTGTAAAGACCTTGATGGCCAGATCAGCGGTTTTCCTTTCCCTGCCGCTGAGCTGGCTGTGTGACCAGCCGATTTCGTATTTTCCGTCCCGGTCCGTAACGTACTCGCCCAATAGCTCCTCGCTGCGCATGTCCCTGTCGTATGCCTGCACGATGAGATTCGCCAAAGGTTGATTGCTCCTGTCAACCACCCGTCCGAAAACGAGGTTTTCTTTTTTATTTTCGATTTGCTGTGCCATGTGCGCCTCCATAAATTAAGATCTAAATAAATGAATTTATTAGTAGACAATCCAATTCATGAAAATTTTATGTTGCCCATGCGTCCGCCCATTTTTCAGTATAAAAGTTGCTGTGGCTGGCGGGGGCCGTGGCAGCGCTGATCAGGCTGGGCAGACCCACGATCAACAGGTAAAGCGGCCCGAGCAACCGGCTCTGCCAGGTGTGTCCGAATTCGTGCGCCCAATGTGAGAAGCCGTGGCCGCCGATGACCACAGGGCCAAAAGAGATGCCTCCGGGATTGCCCATGTAGGCGGGCATTTCAATTTTAGCGCCCATTGCCCCGCGGAAGCTGACGTCGGCGCCGAGTAATACGAAAATAGCCCCTATCCCCAAACCCAGTGAAGTTTGGAGCGCCCCGTAGCTGAAATCCCAAAAGCTGAGCGGCTGCAGGACCGTAGCCAGCACCAAAACAATCAGGTTGACAAGTACATGCGCCAGGTAAGCCAGTATGAACAGGAATCCATATCCAACCTTGCCTGCCGTTGATGCACCGTTGTAGCCGTCCCACCAGGCCTGGATAATAGGCACGTTGCCTGTCGGATCCTGGTAAATCACGGGGTTTTGAAAACCGTAGGCATAAAGGTTTAAGTTTTTCCAGCGGGATAGCCGCGGCTGGTGCGGCAGGGGCTGCTCCCGGGAGGCTGCAGGAGTTTTTTTATCCCCAGCCTCGCGCGATTGTCCGTCTGCCTTTCCTGAGCGAAGGCTTTCTCCCTGTTGCTGATGCGGCGGCTGGCAGTCGGCGGGGTTTTCCTTTGCGTCGCGTTTGTTTCCGTATATTGAGGAATGCAGCATCATTTCAGTATATCCATTTTTTTCATTTTCTCTGTTGGCCGTCTTAGAACTTTGATTAACCGCCCGATTTTCCTTAAACAACGGATCACATGAAAGCCATCTTCCCAGCCACGGGAGATAATATCTGGCACCGTGGTACTCGAAGCCGCTTTCTTCGTCCCTCTCCATGCCCGTATAGCGGTAGCGTTTCGCAGCGGATTTTATGGCTGCATTTTGAGCCTGGTAGGCGGCGGCTCCATAGGGGTAGTATTCTTCATAGCTGATCACCTTTGCGTCGGCCGTGCCGTCCAACTCTAAACAGGCGGAACCGAGATGGTTGTGCAGCTGGTAGCGCACCAGGCGTTGCTCAGTTCCGTCATCGATCTCATTGCGCGTTTCTATCATCGCCAGGCGGTGATTTTCGTCTGTCAGGCTTAAACTGACGCGTTCCAACCCGGCATCGGCGCCGCTGTGTTTTCTGTAGAGTTCGTAATCCGCTATATAAATCCGTTCTTCTTTCCGGGTGGGCGTATTACCGGCATCCGCCTGATTTTCCGTTATTTTTCTTATCCGCCGCCCTTGTTCGTCGTACTGGTAATAGGTAATTTCCGGCGCGCCGCCGTCAATGCGCTTCTGGCGGATGGTTTTTACGAGCTCTTCCCGGAAGTTCCATGTCATCTCTTCCAGGTGCGGCATCGCGGTAATATAACCATGTCGGGAATGGTGGCAATAGCTGTATGTGTTTTCTCCAACCTGTGTGCGAATTAACCTGTTGCTCGCAGCCTGATAGTCGTAGTTCCTTGTCCAGTTGTTGCCCGCGGCCTGATGCTTCATTTGCAGGATGTTGCCGGCATTATCGTATTGATAGCTTTGCTTGTAGTTCCGCATCGCCAGCGGGTCGCCGGGATTCAATCGCTGCATAAAGGGCGCATCATTCCAGTTGTCCCGGCCGTCAAAAGTCAGGCCGGCTGCGTTTTCCCTGCCGGTGGCTTCTCTCAGACGATACAGGGCGTCATAGGTATAGGTTGCAACTCCGGTGATCTTTTGGTTTTGAAAAAACACGTCCGGCGCGATTTTATCTTCTATGTGGGTGATATTGCCGACCGGATCAAAGGTATAACGCCAATCCTGCAGAGGATCGCCGTTTTGCCTTTTGGTTTCCAGCCTTTGGAGGCGGAAGGTCTCTCGGTCATAATAAAATTTGGCGACAACATCATTACCGTAGACGATTTTTGTCCGCCGGCCTTTTTCGTCGTAGTCAATGTCTTTGATGTAGACAGCGGTGATGGCGGGGGCGGCATGGGCTACGGTTTTGCTGCGGAGCAATCCTGCTTCGTTGTAAGACGTCCTTATGACGCTGCCGTCCGGGGTGGTTTGTACTGTAATTCTTCCCAGAGCGTCTGTTGCGGCGGCGAAGGTAAAATCCTCGTCTTCCAAATCGTTGGCCAGGTTGTCATCTGTCCAGTTGACCGTGTCTTTGTAATTACTGAATAATTTTCGGGCGGTTGCCCTCGGCTGCCCTTTGAAATCGTATGCCGGATTTGTGGTGAGTCCGGCGGCGTCGTAGTGTTTAACAATTTGACCTCTGAGGTTTTTCATTTCCGGATCAGCTTCTGCTTCTCCGTAAAATATCCTTTCCACAACATGATCGAGCGGTGCGGTGCCGTCTCCGCCGGTTATCTTGATCCGGGTAAGACGGTGCAGGGGATCATCATAAAAATATCTGAACTCATGATTGCGTTCATCCCAGGTGCTAATCGGGCTGCCGAGGACATTGCTTAACAGCCATCTCTGACCGGCGTCTCCGCTGTTTTGATATATCTTGTTGCCCAGCATGTCGTATTTGCATTGCATAACCGTATTGCCTCGGGCATCGGTTGCGCTGAGCAGATTTCCTTCAATGTCCAATTGTATTTTAACGAAATAAAATTCATCCGCCCCTGTGTTCATGTCTTTGTTGTGCTCAATGGACAGAACCGGTCTGCCCAAATTGTCCAGGCATTGAACATTGGGCGTATCGGCGTGTGCGGCTGCTTTTTCCGCGGCTGCTTTTTCTTGCACCGGGTCTTTGCCTTCCGCAATCAGTTCGTCATCCATCAGGCGGTTGATGCGTCTGGAATACCAGGAAGATTCGCCAACGGTATCATTGGGGTCATAGAAGATCTGC
>DAOQVG010000184.1:0-4635 GCA_035341435.1 Smithellaceae bacterium | reverse complement strand
ACAGGTCATTACCGCATCATCCGGATTGCCTACTGCGCGGCAGGCAACATTGATCCCTGTGACCAGACCGGGCAGCCAGACAATCCATTCGGGCCTTACCTGCCAGTTATGTTCGCGGTTGAGCATGTTCAGAACAGCATCGATGAGATCGCCGGGCGGCTGGCTGTAGCCGAAGACGCCGTGCTCCACGCGGTGGTGGAGAGCCTCGATGACGGCTGGCGGGGCTTTGAAGTCCATGTCCGCCACCCAGAGCGGGATGATGTCCGTGCCCTTATATTTGTCCCACTTGAGGCTTGCGGTGTTCCGGCGTTCCACCGGGGTGTCAAAATCGAAAGAAGAAGAGGCTGATTGAGTCATAGAGTTTTTCCACAAAGAACTTTTTACGGAAATATAGGAACAGCCGTTTTCCTGTCAGGAAAAGTTCATCTTTTTAAAACTTAATATATTTCACCATAGAAAGGAGGAGTCAATATACCCTGCCTTTCAATATTATTCATGTCTCAAAATAAGCGCCCGATTAGCCAGTTCTACAGTCTTTGGTCTGTTAGTCGACGCAATAATATGTCCTCTATACTTCTCCTTGAATCAATGACGGAAAGCACATAGACGTATTTATCAGAGACCCGATAGAGAATTCTCCATGGGCCGGAGATGAGCTCATGGTACTGGACGATGCCTTGCTCCTGAAGCTCGGGAACGACACGACCCCGTTCCGGAAACGAATGAAGACCGTTGGCTTTTGCTTTGATTTCCTCGAATATCTCGCAGGCACGAGAAGGACTGTCGTCGGCAATATATTCTATGATGGCCAGCAGATCCCTTTCGGCCGTATCTGACCAGACAACAGAATAGTGCTGTTTCATTTGGTCTTTTCCTTCAGCAGCTTCTCAATATCCGCGAAAACCTCTTCTTGAGGCTTTGTCTTGCCATCTTTGATGTCCTGTTCTCCCTGCGAGATCAGCTTTAGAACACCAATGGCATTTCGCATGTTCTCATAGCTTTCGGGGTCCTGAAGCACGGCTCGAGGTTCTCCGTTCTGTGTAATGATAACCGGCCGGTGAGTCTCATTTATCTGCTTGAGCAGGTCAGGAGCCTTTGACTTCAAATAGGTGATAGGCTTAATGTCCTTAGATATATTCATTTCCTTTACCTCCAGTCTTTATATGATACTAAAATAAGACCGGCTGTCAAGCACTCTTTAATAAAATTCCCCCTATAATTATCTTCCTCTTGTCATCCGTCTCCTCTTATATTAAAGCTGACGGTAAATTCTTTGCAGAGGTTCGGTGCCGTAAATGAGAAATATATATTCCCGGTGTGGCAGAAGTTGGAAATGGCTTATATTGCTGATTTTCTGGACAATATCTTTGGTCATATTTCCGCCGTCGGGCGTCAGGGCCCAGGTTCCTGCAGCCCCCGTCCTGACTCTTTATCAGTTCAATGGTCCGCTGGAAACACCTTACTACAATATCGATTCCTTCTCCAGAAGAGGAGCATCTGCACCGGCCGGATACCTGACGATGGGGTCATCCGTTATTCCCTGCGTGGTAGTGAAAGACAACCAGCCGTTGACGGATAAAAACGGCGTTCCCTATGTCGGTTTTCAAATTATCGTTGATGCCGGAAATGCTCCACCTGATTCCGCGAACATACTGCGCAAGGCATTCCAGGAACGTTTGTCAATGAAGGTTGCCAATCATCATTGCGACGAAGGTGTGACCAATGTAATCGATCTGAGAAAATTGTATCCCCTGCAGGAAGTTCCTTTCTTTGATCCACCCGCAGCGAAGGCAAATAACAAAAACGGTCAAACCGGACAGAGTAAGCTGGATCGGATCGTCCGGGCATTTCACAATTCGGCATCCTGTGGCACAGTTAATCAGAGCCTGACAAGACGTCGTGCGGCCCTGGAAAAGGCCTGGGAGCAATTCATCCGGGAGAACAAAGAACGTTTTTCAGCGGATGAACTGGAGAAAGCCAGGCATCTTGATTACACTCTGCGCACGGCCATGTTTGAAGGACACCTCGATCGCGGGTGCAATGCATACGGAGGCTGTGAACGCAATATCATCGCTTTGACGATCAGGAACCGGGCAAAGGAACAGTGTGCAAAACGCCAGGGATGTGCAGAGCGGGGGGATTTCCAAGGCGTTGCCACGAAGATTTCACAGTACAACATTTGGGACGAATATCTCACGCAGATTACCGGTACAACCTCCTGCTTTTTAAGAAATGATCTGGTCAACACAACCGATAACGGCTACCTGCGTCTCCAGCGGATGTATGAGCAGAATGTTTCCGATGTGGAAACCATCCTGTTTGGCGGGGACGCCGATCTGCAGAAAATATTTCCCGGAACATCACTGAGAGATTTAAAAATGCTCGGGCATTATTATCATCCGCCGGCCATGGGTAAATGCTTTCCCCAATACGACGGCGTAAAATACGTCGCCGGCGCCATTGCCCGGAAAAAAGATGAATACATACTTATCGCCAACAGACGGATTCATATTGACGGGCGGGCTGACAACGGATATTTTTTCCGGGACTTTGTCGTTCGTTTCACCGACGCAAAGGATGAAGTTCAGATAGTCGACAATTATCCGGGATTCGTTGTGGACGGCAGAAGGCTCAATGCCCAGAGAATGTCGCGCTGCGTACCTTATGGAATAACCGGGGCATGCTCAGGCGGCGAAGTCGGGCGGTATCGCCGCCTGCCGCCCTGGCACAGATCCGGGAAAAGCATCGGATTAACTTGCGGAATCAATGATCGGGGTGAAAGTTGCCGCAACGGAGCCGGTTGGAAATCCGTCACGGTTGGCGGTCCCGGCGATACGAAGATGCAGCTTATAACCGGCGTCAAATAACGACAGGCGGCAACAGGCTGTTGAAAAAGGCTCACCTGCAGCGTTACGCTGCAAACCTTATCGCTCAACGTATTTCTATATACGCTTCGCGATCAGGTTTTGGCGATGCCTTGCATCTGAACCTTTTTGAACAGCCTGAAATTCCATTTCTAAATCAAGCGCTATCTTTGTTGGCAGCGTCGTCGGCTTCCTCAACGTATGTACAATACGCCTCGTCGCCCCCTCCTAGCCGCCGCGATATCATCATTGATTTAGAAATGGAATAAGACAAAGAGCTTATCTTATCGTTCTGCTGCCTTCTCTTCAACTTCCATCTCCGGTTTGGGAACTTCTTCCGCAACATCTTCCGTTTTGGCGGGATCGGCCAAATCATCCGCCTCAATTATTTCCGGCGGCACGTAGGACGGACACTTATATGCACGGCTGATTTGTTGTCTGGGTTCTTTCGGAAATTTCGCGCGATAACGGGTGAAGTTTTTATCAGACAGTACTTTTTCCATAAACATGGCGAATACGGGCAGTGCGGCGCGGCTTCCCTGTCCCAGTCTGCTCGAACCGAACTGGTCGCTGCGCTTCTCGGCGCCGACCCAGGTGCCGCCGACCAGTTTCGGCGTGACTCCCACGTACCAGGCATCGGAATAGTTTGATGTTGTTCCCGTCTTTCCACCAAAATCGGTGTCCCAACGGAATAAATCCCAGTTCCACAAAGCACGGGAAGTTCCACCCGGCTCGGTAACGCCGGCTTTTAAAAATTCAATCATCAGGAAGGCATTTTCATAGGAGATGACCCGTTCGGGTTTGGTATTTTCTTCATAGATTATGTTGCCGGCATTATCTTCAATCCGCCTGATGATGACGGGAGAATGATACATTCCGTCCGCTACCACCGTCGTATAGGCGTTAACCAGTTCCAGCAGTGAAACTTCGGATGAACCCAGGCACAGGGAAGGCACTTCTACCAGTTTGGATTGAATTCCCATCATATGGGCGCATTTCGCCACGTTGGAAATACCGACTTTCTGCGCCACTTGGGCGGCGATGGAATTAACGGATCGGGCGAACGCGGCTCTCAGGGTCATCGGATATCCGCCATAGATTCCGTTGGCGTTTTTAGGTTTCCACACTCCGCCGTCATATTTATAAACTACGGGTTGATCGATGAATTTGTCACAGGGCGATTGTCCGGCAAGCATCGCCGCCGTATAAACAAATAATTTAAACGTGGATCCCGGCTGACGTTTGCTTTGAGCTACTTTATCATATTGCCAGTAATCATAACTGACATCTCCAACCCATGCTTTCACATGCTTTGTGTCGGGTTCCATCGCCACAAAACCGCAGTGCAGGAACTGGTTCATATACCGGTAATATTCGGCCATGCTGATTTTTAGTTTCTTGTATCCTTCTTTATTGTAATCAAACACCCGCGCTGTTTGCGGCTGATTCAGATTCTCATCGGGGGGATTTTGGCCGGGCTTGTTCTTCCTGATTTTACTGCGCCAGGAATTGTGCGCCAGCCAATAGGGAGAAAAGCGTTCCTGCAGCTGTTTCATCTGTTTTTGAACTGCTTCCTCCGCATACTTTTGCAGACGGGAATCGATCGTGACATATATTTTCAAGCCGTCTGCGTAGATATCGTAGCCGTTGGCTTCACCCCATTTTTCCAGGAATTTTGCCAGATAATCACGGAAATACGGGGCAACACCTCCCTGCGGCCTTTCCAGGCTATAGTTAAGGGCTAGGGGGCTTTTCTTTAAGGAATCGGCCA
>DAOQVG010000183.1:0-4670 GCA_035341435.1 Smithellaceae bacterium | reverse complement strand
TAAAGGCGATACCGTATCCGGCGCCACCAAACCGGTGAAGCTGCAGACGGGCTATACCATTCAAGTTCCGACCTTCGTCAATGAAGGCGAAAAAATAAGGGTTGATACGAGAACGGGCGAGTATCTGACCCGCGTCAAAGGCTAACGGCCTCGGAAAAAGGCCGGATGCTAAGTGAATCCAGCGTATGCTGGATGCGCTTCATCCCTGGTCACTGCGGCGTACGCAAAGTACGCCTCGTGCCCACGGTTTCGCGTGCCTTGCCTGCGACCTTTTTGCGAGGCCGTCTGGAAATTATTGATTTTACAAATATTTACAAATCAATCAAAGGATAGTTCAATTTGTACGAATCAGTACCGGATGACAACTTTATTCTGGCGCGAAAAGCGGACGCTCTGCTTCTGCGCGCCAGACTGGTCCAAAATATCCGTCTTTTTTTCATCAGAAATAATTTTCTGGAAGTCGAAACGCCGGTAAGGATTCCCGCGCCGGCACCGGAAGAACATATTGAAGCTCTTCCTGCCGGCGACTGGTTTTTGCAGACCTCGCCGGAACTGTGCATGAAGAGGTTACTGGCTGCGGGATTTCCACAGATATTCCAGTTCTGCAAATGCTTCCGCGCCGAGGAAAGAGGAAATCTGCATCTGCCGGAGTTCACCATGCTGGAATGGTATGTAGCCGGATTCGATTATCAGCAGTTGATGAGCCAGTGTGAAGAGATGATCATTGACGCCGCTGCCCGCCTTGGTTTTGCCGCCGGCTTAACCTGCAACAACAGGCAGATAAATTTGACTCCACCCTGGGAACGAATTACGGTGAGGGAAGCCTTTGAAACATATGCGCCGGTGACTTTGGATGAAGCACTGTGGCAGGAACGGTTTGATGAAATTCTGGTCGAGTATATTGAACCTGCTTTAGGTGCGCACAAGCCTTCATTCCTTTATGATTATCCGGCCCCGCTGGGAGCTCTGGCCAGATTGAAACAAAGCGATCCGTCCGTTGCGGAGCGTTTCGAGCTTTATATCGGCGGGCTGGAGCTGGCCAACGGTTTTTCGGAATTGACCTCCGCCGTTGAACAGCGGCAGCGCTTTCTGACCGCGCAGCAGCTGCGTGCACAAAAAAACTATGCCGCTTATCCGATGCCGGAAAAATTTCTTTCTGCGCTGGAGAGTCTGCCGGGAAGCGCCGGTATCGCCGTCGGCATCGACCGTCTGGTAATGGTTTTCGCGGATACGGCTAATATCGACGACGTGGTTTTCTTTCCTCCCGAAACATTGTAGCACCGGGATAGTCTTTGAAGAAAAGGAAAACCCCTGTTTCTTGGACGCGAAGGCCGAAGTCGCCACACCCTCTGCGCTGAAAAGGATAAGTTTTCGGGCAGCAGGAAAAAACTCCCCTCTAAAAATTGTCTGATTGCTGAATTGGCATATTTTGTGATTGCAAATTTCCGGGAGATATTTTGCCGAATGCCGGAGGGTGCATGAAAGAGGAACTGCAGGTGGTCGTGACGCTGATCAACAGCATGGCCGTCATGTCCGTAATTGCTTACATTCTGTCCCGAAGTCGTTTTTACGACGAATTTTTACAGAAAAAGGTTACCTGGAAAAGCAGGCTTATCGTCATTGTGGTGTTCGGCCTGTTGTCCATTTATGGCACCTTGAGCGGCTTTAAATTTATGGGAGCTCTAGCCAATACCAGGGATCTTGGTCCCGCCCTGGCCGGTCTCTTTGCCGGTCCCGCAGCAGGCATCGGCGCAGGTTTGATTGGTGCCGTCCATCGTTATTTTCTGGGAGGATTCACCTGTGTTTCGTGTTCCCTGGCCACGGTTGTCTCCGGACTTGTCGGAGGACTGGTTTTTCTGTGGAAAAAGGGGCGGTTTGTCGGTGTGACCGGTGCAGTCATCGTAGCGGCGGCAAACCAGGTTCTGCATTCGGGATTGGCTTTGCTGATTGCCCGTCCCTTCGAACAAGCGCTGGCAATTGTGGAGAAATTTACGCTGCCCATGATCTTAGCCAATGCTGTCGGCATGGCGATCTATACATCAATAGTAGTTAATCTGGTAAAGCAGCGTTCCTGGGAGCACGAAAAGCATACCATCGAAGGTGAGCTCAATGCCGCCCGGCAAATTCAGATGAGCATGGTTCCTAAAATATTTCCTCCGTTTCCCGACCGGCCGGAATTCGATCTTTCCGCAGTTCTCGAACCTGCCAGGGAAGTGGGCGGAGATTTTTACGATTTCTTCTTTGTGGACGAGCATCGTCTGGTCTTTTTACTGGGCGATGTGTCGGGGAAGGGCATACCGGCGTCACTTTTTATGGCTGTCACCAAGACGCTTCTCAAAGCGGGGGCCAATGAAAACACGGGCATCGACCAGGTTCTCTTCCGGGTTAACAATGAATTGTGTGAAGGAAACGATATGTCAATGTTCGCCACCGTTTTTTGCGGCGTCATCGACACCCGGACGGGCAGGGTGGAATACAGCAATGCCGGACATAACCCGCCTGTCTTGTGCCGCCGGGGAGGAGAACCGGAATTTCTGAAAACACAGGGTTCTCTGGCCATCGGTTCATTCGAAGACAGCCCCTATGTCAAGGAAACATTGACCCTGGGCATCGGTGATTCTCTCGTCGTTTATTCCGATGGTGTTACCGAGGCGATGAACAGGGATGAAGCTCTCTTCTCCGAAGAACGGCTTCTGCAATCGTTGCGGGAAGTCGACGGGCGACACTCCGACGAAATAATGAAGAAGATTTTGGCGGATGTGCACGTCTTTGCTGCGGACGCACCCCAGTCGGATGATATAACCATTCTGTCTTTACAGTACAGTGGTTCCAGAGCCCTTCCGCAGTTCCAGCAAGAAGCAAAAAGCAGGTAGATTTTTGTATGCCGCAGAAACCCGCCAATCTGGTCTATGGAGTCGATGAGAAGCCACCCCTTCGCATTATTGCTGCGCTGGCCCTCCAGCACATTTTCTTTCTCACGGCCGGACTGATTGTCACCACCATGATCACAAAGGCAGTCGGCTGTTCTGCGGAGCTTGTCCAAAATGTGGTCTGCATGTCAATGGTCGCCGGGGGCGTCGCCACTATCCTCCAGGCTTTAAATCGCGGCCCCGTAGGAAGCGGTTATCTCTGCACGGCGGGCATTGATCCCACTTTTGTTTCCTGTTCCATCCTGGCCGGTCTTTCCGGCGGCATTTCCATGATTCTCGGCATGTCCATCCTTTCCGGAGCCCTGGAGTGCCTGATATCCAGGGTTATTCATCGCATGAGGATACTGTTTCCCCCGGAAGTAACCGGTGTGGTTCTCACCATGGTGGGGCTGAACATCTTACCTGTCATGATCAGCAATTTCTTTGGTCTAACGGGGGCGGAAAGCAAGGTGCTGCCTGCCAATCTCTTCGTTGCCGTCATCACTCTGGCGGGCATGGTGGGGACAAATGTCTGGAGCAAAGGAAAGCTGCGCTTTTATTCGGTAATCGTCGGAATGGCCGCCGGCTATATTTCAGCGTACCTGTCGGGAGTGCTGAAAGTTTCTGATTTAGAAACGATCATTCATTCCCCTCTGATATCTTTTCCTGATATTTCCTATATCGGATGGTCCTTCAGCTCTTTTCTGCTGGTGCCTTTTATTGCTGCGACACTGGCCTGTTTCCTGAAGGCGGTGGCGGCAATTACCATGTGCCAGCAGATCAATGACGCCGAATGGAAGAGACCTGATCTGGAAAATATTCAAAAAGGGACTTTGGCGGACGGGCTGGCTTCCGTTGCCGGCGGACTGATGGGAGGGATGAGGCAGTCGCTCTATGCGGGCTCTGTCGGACTGAGCGCTGCTACGGGAACAACAAGCCGTATCATCGCCTTCTATACGGGGGGAATGTTCATCGCCCTCGCTTTTCTCCCCAAAATAGCGGCGATTTTCAGTATCATGCCCAGGCCGGTCATGGGCGGGGCTCTTGTCTTTATGGTTAGTTTTATGCTGATCTCAGGTATGCAGATTATGACTTCCCGTATGATTGATATCCGGAAGACTTTTGTCATCGGTGTATCGCTCATGTTCGGGATCAGTGCAGACGTTTTTCCGAATCTTTACCGCAATTTTCATCCCTGGATCGAGCCGTTTTTTCAATCCTCACTTGCCGTGACAACCGTACTCGCGATTATTCTGAATCTGGTCTTTCGCATTGGCATTGCCCGCAAGGAGATTCTGAAGCTTGAGCCCGGAGTTGATTCTTCGAATAAAATATTCAATTTTCTGGAAAACCAGGGAGCGGCCTGGGGGGCGCGCAGCGATGTCATCCAGAAAGCGAAAACAGCGCTGAATGAATTCTTCGAGCTGGCGACAAATCTGCGTCTTGCGCAAGGCGCAATCAGCGCGGAAGTCTTCTTTGATGAATTTAATCTTGATATTACCATCTTTTACGAGGGAACCCCCATTGAATTTTCCGACGTTTATTTAGAGGGAGAAGCCCTGCTGGAAGACGACAATGCGCTTGTCAATCTTTCGTCCCGGATCATCAGGCAGTATACGGATCGGATGGAATCGGAGGAGAAGAACGGCCGGTGCAGAGTCGTTCTCCACTTCGACCATTAATTCCATTTCTAAATCAAGCGCTATCTTTGTTGGCGTCGTCGTCGGCTTCCTCAACGTATGTATAATACGCCTCGTTGCC
>DAOQVG010000182.1:0-4687 GCA_035341435.1 Smithellaceae bacterium | reverse complement strand
TATTTAAAAAACTAGTTCAAATCGATTCTCAGGATGCGGAAGCTTACGAAGGCCTCGGTTTACTGCTGGAAGAAAAAGGCTTCCGGGATCAGGCTGTCAATACCTATCAGGCCGCCGTTAAAAACAATCCCGATAATTACCGGATTCGTTTAAGGCTGGGAAATATTTATAGCCGCATGAACAAGACAAGACCGGCTGTGGAACAGTATGAGTATATTGTGGCGCACGCACAAGACAAAACGCCTGCAAAGCTCGGACTGGGCGATGCGTATTTGAAAATTAAAAGATATGATGATGCCGTCAAATGTTATAAGGAAGTACTGGCGGTTGAACCGCGCAACGCCGTCGCTCTCGCTAATTTGGCGGCCGCATATGCCGGGAAAGGCAAGTCCGGGGAAGAGCTTGACAATTTAAAAAAAGCGGCGGCCATCAATGCCGGCGAGTCGGTAATCCATTTTAATCTCGGCGCCGCTTATGAGAAAAGAAAGCTTGATTCCGAAGCCATCAGAGAATATGAGCAGGCCCTGAAAATCAAGCCCGGTGATTCCGACGCACAGGAGCGCCTGGCAACCCTTTATTTTAAGAACAAAAAGTATGATCAGGCGGTTAAGTATTATGAGAAACTGGCTAAGGCCCACCCTGAAAATGCGGCGATATTTGCCAGTCTCGGTTATGCCTATGGTGAATTGAAGAAATATGCCGCCTCGGTGGAAAACTATAAAAAGGCGCTCAAGCTGGGAGCCAATAGTGCAAACCTCCATAATAATCTGGCTTACGCCTACGGCAAACTCGGGCGGGAAAGAGAGGCTATCGCGGAATATGAAAAAGTATCGCCTCCGACTAAAGAAGTATGGAGTGCTCTGGCCCATCATTATTTAAAAGAGAAGAAATCTAATCAAGCCGTAAACTATTACAGGAAAGTTGCCGCCCTGGAACCCCGAAAGGCGGCATCCTATGCCAACCTGGGAAATGCGTATGCGGCCGGCGGCCATTGGGACTCGGCAATTCAAAATTATCTCATTGCCTTGAAATATGACCGCAGCGACGACGGCATTTATGCGGGCCTGGGGGAAGCTTATGAAAAAAAAGGACTTTATGCTGAAGCGCTCAAGTCTTATACTTCTGCGTATGAACTGAATCCCGAATCGTCGAAAGCAGCCAGAAGAATACCAAAACTGAAAATTTTGCTTTTGCAGAAGAAACTGCAGAAGACAGACTAAGGAGTAAAGAGTATGAAGCAGATTGACATGGGCGATTTTACCATAGGCGACAATAAAGGGTTTGTTCTGATCGCCGGTCCTTGCGTGCTGGAAAATGAAGAGGCGGCGATGGACCTCGCCCTGTATTTAAAAGAACTGACGGCAAAACTGAAAATCCCCTATATTTTTAAAGCGTCTTATGACAAGGCCAATCGCACGTCGCTCAATTCTTACCGGGGGCCGGGGTTAAAAGATGGTCTGGCCATCCTGCAAAGAGTAAAGGAAAAAACGGGAGTTCCTGTTCTTTCCGATGTGCACCGTTTCGAGGAAATTGATCCGGCGGCCCGCGTGCTGGATATAATGCAGGTGCCGGCCTTTCTTTGCCGGCAGACGGACTTTATTTTGGAGATTGCGAAAAAAGCCAGGGTAATCAATGTTAAAAAAGGGCAGTTTCTGGCTCCGGGAGATGTCGCCAATATTATTGTTAAAGTCAAATCAACGGGCAACGATAATATGATGATAACGGAGAGAGGCGCCTCGTTTGGTTATAACAATCTGGTTTTCGACGTCCGGGCTTTGCCGATTATTCGCAACATGGGCTATCCTGTGATCTTTGACGCCACCCATTCCGTGCAGTTGCCGGGCGGGGCTGGTGTCGCCTCCGGCGGAGAGAGGGAAATGGCCAAATATCTGGCGCGGGCGGCGGTGGCGGCCGGCGTCGACGGTGTTTTCCTGGAAGTTCACCGTGATCCCGAAAAAGCTCTCTGCGACGGTGCTAATTCTCTCTACCTGGATTCGCTGGAAGAACTGCTGACGATGTTGAAAAAAATTGATGAAGTTGTGAAGGGAAGATAAAAGATGAAAAAAAGTCTCCGGGAAAAATTGCAGCACATTAAAATACTCATTATGGACGTAGACGGGGTGATGACCGACGGCCGGATAATTATTAATGACGACGGCCGGGAAACTAAGAATTTTGACGTCCGCGACGGCCATGGCATTAAACTCGTTCAGCGCTATGGAATCGAGGTGGCACTGCTCACCGGACGTCAATCGGAAGTGGTGAAGCATCGCGCGAATGAATTGGGAATTACAGAGGTTCATCAAAAAATATTCAATAAAAAAGAGGTGTTTGTAGAAATACTGCAAAAAAATAATTTAAATGCCAATCAGGCGGCTTTCATTGGCGATGACATTATCGATATTCCCGTATTAAAAGAGGCCGGTTTTTCTGCCACGGTTGCCGATGCAATTGATATTGTGAAGAAAACTGTTGATTATGTAACAAAAAAAAAGGGCGGCCGCGGTGCGGTGCGTGAAGTCTGCGAAATGTTGCTGCAGGCGCAGGGAAGATGGCCGGAGATCGCCGCCAAATATGAATTTGCCGAGCATCTCTAGATAATTGGCATACTTAGGAAAAAACCTTAAATCTTTACATGTCCGGTGCTCAATGATATAGAAGAATCATGCTTTACTTGAAAGCAAAAAGCATTGACTTCCAATAAAATGAAAATTAGTAAAAAAACAACAATTGCATTATCGGTTTTAATTGTCGTGGCGGCAGTTTCCTTGATTGTCGTCGTGAGGCATGTTAACGATAAGCCCAGGCCGACGTTAAAAATATTGCCGGATCACGTCGATCTGCAGATAAAAGATTTTGTCTATACGGAAGTGGGTGCGGAAAACTCTAAATGGGAAGTGAAAGCGAATACCGCCCAGTACGATAAAAAGCAAAACGTGGCTGAGTTTGACAAAGTTCAGATAACGTTGACGACAGCCGAAAAAAAAGTATACCGGATGACCGGAGATAAAGGTCAAATGCTGACGGACAAGAAAGACGTTGAGATTAGGGGTAATGTAGTTATTGTCTCCGATTCGGGGGACCGTTTTACTACAGATTATGTAAAATATTCGAATACTGAAAGGAAATTTTATACCGACGCGCCGGTCTATATGGAGAATAAGAGGATGAGAATTGAAGGTCGAGGGCTTGTTCTCTTTATGGATGCGGGGGAACTGAAGCTTCTGTCGTCGGTTAAAGCAACAATAAATTAACCAGTAAAATTATGATTATGAGAAAAATATTTATAATATCAACACTTTTTATGTTATTGACTGTTCCCCTTCTTCAGGCCAAAGACAATCCGGGAAAAGTAAACAAACTGACTTCCAAGGAGCCGATCGAAATTGTCGCCAACCGGATGGATGCCTACAACGAAAAGAAAATGGTGATCTTTTCCGGGAATGCAGTGGCCACACAGGGCGACAGACAGATTAAGTCCGACCGGTTGATTTTATATTATAAAAAACAAGCCGGAAGCAAAGAAAAAACAGGCGTTAAAGCGGTGGAAGGAACCGGCGACCTGGAAAAAATTGAAGCTAAAGGGCATGTCGTGGTGACGCAGAAAGAGAAGATTGCGACCGGCGACGAAGCCGTTTATTATCAGGACAGCGGACAAATTATCATGACCGGCAATGCCACGCTGCGCGACGGGAAAAACACGATAAAAGGGGATAAAGTAATCGTTTTTGTCAATGAGGATCGCGGAGTGGTGGAGAGCAAAGACAAAAAAAGGGTGAAAGCGGTTATTTACCCGCAAGAGAAGAGCGAAGAAAAAAAGCAAAAGCAATGATGGAAAAATGGGCAATTTATCAGCACAAGGGCTGACAAAAATTTACAATAAAAGAAAAGTTGTCAATGGCATAAATTTATCAATTTCACCGGGAGAAGTCGTTGGTTTGCTGGGGCCTAACGGCGCCGGTAAAACAACAACTTTTTATATGATAGTCGGCCTGATCAAGCCCGACGGTGGAGAAATATTTCTTGACGGCGAGAATATAGGCGGATATCCCATGTATAAAAGAGCCCGGCGCGGGCTCAATTATTTGCCGCAGGAACCGTCCATTTTTCGCAAGTTGACTGTGGAAGAAAACATAATGGCAATTTTGGAGACGCTCGATTTACACGCAGCGGAGAGAAAAGAAAAACTCAAAGACCTGCTGGGAGAATTGGATTTGACAAATCTTGCCAAAAATCATGCTTATTCCCTTTCCGGCGGCGAAAGAAGAAGAGTGGAAATTACGCGGGCGTTGGTAACATCACCGAAGTACATTCTTTTGGATGAACCTTTTGCGGGAATTGATCCTCTTGCGGTTGCAGACATCCAAAAGATAATCGCCAAGTTGAAGGCAAAAGGAATAGGTATCATTATTTCCGATCATAATGTAAGGGAGACGCTTTCCTGTTGTGATCGCGCCTATATAGTTAATGAAGGAGCAATACTTGTAGAAGGTGAACCGGAAGTTATCGCCGGCAGTGAATTAGCCAGGAAGTTCTATTTTGGTGAAGATTTTAGTTTATAATATTTGACAGAAGAAGATTATTAAAAATGGCCTTTGAATTAAAACAAAATCTTAAACTAGCGCAGCAGTTGATTATGACTCCCCAGCTGCAGCAGGCGATAAAGCTCCTGCAATTGTCCCGGCTG
>DAOQVG010000181.1:0-4687 GCA_035341435.1 Smithellaceae bacterium | reverse complement strand
GCTGGAATGCAGCTTGTCCGTAAAAAAAGTTGACAAGGATCACAGTTGCTCATTCAGACAGGGATATAAATTGCCGAAAGGAAAATCGAGTCTGCTTTTTTTGGCCTGATTTTTTATTTCCCGGGAACTTTTCAAAAAATCAGGCAGATGCCTCAGATAAACAGATAATGAAGTTCCTTTAAGAAATACGCGAACCCGCATTAATGGCAATCTCTCCCTTTAAGAAAACTGCTTTACCCGATAAAATCCACGCCGCAGACAAAGACTCCTTTTCGCCGTATAATCGCGCAAAACGCATTTGCAATGCGTCGTCTTTTGTAAGCTGTTTAAAATTATCAGGTTATACATACCGGAAAACAGTCAAGTCGGCTGTCGATAGCATCCTGGCAGCGGCGGCAACTTATATAATATTTGATATTCCCGTTGATGAATTACGAGCTTTGTTATCTTTCCATTATTCCGCCGACAGAATTTTTCGACCGGACAGGATAGTCTCTGTAAGCGATATTTCTGAATGCCCCCGTTCGGGCCTGATGGACAACGGCGATCAATTCATCATCGACAAATATTTTACCGTCGCCGATGACCACTGTCGCCCCGGAATCTTTCAACTGCGAGTAGCGCCGGACATCTATTTCGTACCGAACACATTTATTAAAGGGGCGAATCTGACCATTAAAGGAGACTTCACCACAACCAAGAGCTCTGCCGGATCCCAGGGAACCACGCCAAAGGCAATAAAATCCCAGTAGCTGCCAAATGGCGTCGACACATAAACATCCCGGCTGCACCGGATCTCCCGGCATGTGGCATTGAAAGTACCAGGCGTCCAGGCGTATATCCTGTTCGGCGATAATCTTACCGTGACGACCGTTACTGGTGATTTTCGTGATGCGATCGACCATCAGGAAAGGAGGAGCGGGCAGGCGGGCATCGAAATGTTCCGGCGGGTCCGAAACCAGAGTTCCATAAGAAAATCCCAGAACCTCCTCGAGATTAAAATGGTCTCTAGCCATAAATTCTTTGTAAGTCATCATCATTATTTGTTTATCTCTTTCTTTTTTATGACCGCCGCAAGCATCGAATTAAAGGTTACCCGGGTGCTGTTACTCACCGGCAGCAAACAATGCATAATGGATAAGCTTGTCAGCTTTTAACAATACTTTTAGGCAATGCAACTATAAGAGAAATACTGTTTTGTCAAAAGAAAAAAGAGAAGGATAAATATAATCAGAAAGGCATGGTGCTATTGCGGTAAAACCTGTTGCCAAACAAACACTTTTTCTCAGCATCCGGTGCGGCGTCACCCCGGCGGTGCATAATTTATTGGCACACAAAACAATTTTGAGTTATAAAGTTATAAAAAAAATACGTCCCTTAAATCAAGGAGCTGAAAAATGAATAAAGCCGTATTGCATAAAATCAATTATGGTCTCTACCTTATTTGTTCCGGACAGAATGGCAAATTCAACGGCCAGATCGGCAATACAATGTTCCAGGTGACATCGGATCCGGCAACTGTCGCCATCAGCATCAACAAGGGAAATTATACACATGAATTGATCAAGGAGAGCCGCAAATTTTCCGTCTCTATATTGTCCCAGGCTGCCCCCATGTCTTTCATCGGTCTTTTCGGGTTTAAAAGCGGGCGTGAGGTAAACAAACTGGAAAATGTAAAAACCAGGACCGGCGTGACCGGCGTGCCGATAGTTTTAGACTACTCAATAGGTTACCTGGAGGCGGAAGTGACAAACGAATTAAACTGCGGCTCGCACACCATTTTTGTCGGCCGGGTCGTTGACGCGGAGATGACCGGCAGCGAAGAACCAATGACTTATGACTACTATCATAAAGTCAAGGGAGGCAAGACAGCTAAAAACGCACCTACTTACGATAAGGAGGAGACAGTGGAAAAACAGGAACAGAAGGTGGCGGCGGGAGCTTCACGTTATATTTGCTCCATCTGCGGGTATGTTTATGACCCCGCCAAGGGAGATCCCGACGGCGATGTGGCTCCGGGCACCAGTTTTGAAGACCTACCCGATGATTGGATTTGTCCCATCTGCGGCGCGACGAAATCGGCTTTTGAGAAGGAATAGCAACACGCCGATCCACCATAACATTTATCAAATCATACCTTTATCTGATTTGCGGAGATTAAAGTTATGAAGAAATGCTTTTTGTTAATATTAGGACTAGTTCTGATCTTAAGCACCGCCATGCCGCTTGGGGCGGCCAGTCTCCTGGAAAAGGACATGGCCGCATTCGACAAGGCCTATATAACCGCCCTGGTTTCCACCAGCCAGGGCAAGAGGGCCACATCGAAGAAGGCAATGGAACGGCTGATGACGGAATGGACGGCATTTAAGAAAACCCACGCCGATGATTTAATAAAAAGCAAGGCGGACAAGGCAGATCTGATAATTATCAATCAAATGCTTGCGGATGCCAAACGGATAGTGAGGGCTAACGGGAGTCTGAACGAAGCTCATATAATTTTAGAAGGTGTCCGCGACGTTTTTCTGAATATCCGCAAAAGAAACTCCATCGATTATTATATGGACTACGTAACCGGATTCCATAAACCGATGAACGCCATATTTCTGACAACAAGAGGTAAAACCGCTGAAACGTTGACGGATTTCATGCTCTCAAGAATTAAGCAAAATTTCAAGCTGGCCTGGCAGAGATGGGAAAGTCTGCAAAAAGCTTCCTTCGACCCTGAATTATTTTCTTTCGACGCGAAAAAAGAAGCTCAAAGGCAAGCCTGCCTAAAAGCAGAAACCGAAGCTTTGAACAAACTTAAAAAAGCGCTGAATCAAGGCGACAAAGAGGAAATAATTCAGGCGGTGGCGGGCGTCAAACTCAATTTTGACAGCTTCTTTTTGCTGTTCAGCAACTTGGAAAGCGTCCGATAAGGCAGTTCATTCCAGATGCACACCCACCGCCGGAAAAGAATGGAAACAACATGAAACTTATTCGTTTTCTCACCCCGGAGAAAAAAATATCCTATGGTATTTACGATGAAAGCACACCCGGCAGAGCCTGCGCCGTTGAGGGTGATCTTTACGGCGATTACCGGATTACCCGGAAGAAAGCACAGGTGGTAAAGCTCCTGGCGCCGCTGGTCCCGGTTAATATCCTCGCCCTGGGAGTCAACTACAGAAAGCATGGCGATGAAACGGGCATGTCCTATCCCGAGCAGCCGGTATTGTTTCTGAAAGCAACCTCTTCCATCGCCGGCCATGAAGAGCCGCTTATTCTGCCCGCCGCAGGTCCGGATTGTGTGGATTATGAAGCGGAGCTGGCCGTTGTCATCGGGAGAAAAACAAAAAATATTCAGCCCGACGAGGCGGAAGATTACATTATGGGCTATACCTGCGCCAATGACGCCAGCGCGCGCGACTGGCAGTTTGATAAACAAAAGGGGCAATGGGCGAGGGGAAAAAGTTTCGACACCTTTTGCCCCCTGGGGCCGTGGATCGTCACGAAAGACGAGATCGCCGATCCGAACAATCTGAAGATCAGTGCAATTCTGAACGGCGAGATTGTACAATCCTCCAACACATCGCAGATGATTTTCAATGTCCGGGAAATCGTCAGTAATCTGAGCAAATCAATGACGCTCCTGCCGGGAACAATCATCCTGACCGGAACACCGGAAGGAATCGGTTTTTCCCGCCGGCCGCCGCTGTATCTGCAAGAAGGCGACGTCATCAGCGTGGAAATCGAAAAAATCGGGAGACTGACCAACAAGGTTATAAGGGAATAATCCAGTATTTCATTGACAGGGAAAAACCATTCTGCTTATACTCCTGCCCAAAATTAGCGAGGAGAAATACCTGATAACATTTATGGAAATTGACGCAGCGAAAGAAAACAACAAGGTTATCGTTTCCGTTAAAGGCAAAATCGATGCCGTCACCGCTCCCGAATTTGAAAAGACGCTGACAGATTTCATTGTTCAGGGTGAAAAATCCTTTCTCCTCAACTTCGGCGGGCTCGAATACATCAGCAGCGCCGGTCTGCGCAGTATTTTATTCACCGCCAAACAGTTAAAATCCAAAAGTGGAAACATGATTTTCTGCGGACTCAAAGGGCCGGTAAGAGACGTGTTTAAAATCTCCGGATTTGATACCATTTTCAAGATCTACAATACACGGGAAGAGGCATTAAAATAGGTCCAATTTATGGCCACATCTTCATCCGTTGCCTTGCCGGGAGCAATGGACTCCCTCTACACTCTCATCAGTTTCGTAACGTCCTATGCCGGGGAACAAGGAATCGCCGGTGAGAAAATCAGCGCCATTGAACTGGCGCTGGAGGAAGTTCTCGTCAACATTATTAAACATGCCTATGAAGAAAGCGGCCTTGAAGGCCTCATAGAAATCAACTGCGGCACAGACGCCGGCAGTCTGGTTATCGAAATTATCGACTCCGGCAAGCCGTTTGATATATTTTCCGTTCGTGAACCCGATATCTATGCGGACATCGACGAACGCCAAATCGGGGGGTTAGGAATTTTTTTTGTAAAAAAGCTTATGGACGATGTTCGCTACCGGCGCGAAGATGGCCGGAATATACTGACACTGGTCGCTAAAAACACCCCTTCTCAATAATCTTTCCTGGAATTATTCCATTTCTAAATCAATGATGATATCGCGGCGGCTAGGAGGAGGCAACGAGG
>DAOQVG010000180.1:0-4703 GCA_035341435.1 Smithellaceae bacterium | reverse complement strand
GGGCCGCCTCGCCTTCTTTTACCTCACAATAATTATCTCATACCGATCAGTTTACGAGCAATAACTACTCTCTGAATTTCGTTTGTGCCTTCATAAATCTGGCAAATCTTGGCATCGCGCATATGACGTTCCGCCGGATATTCGTTCACGTAGCCGTAGCCGCCGAAAATCTGCACGCCTTCAATTGCGGCTCTCATCGCCACGTCGGAAGCATAGTATTTGCCCATGGCTGCTTCCATTTCAAAATTAAGATGATTGTCTTCCAACCAGGCGGCTCTCAGCAGCAACAATTCTGCTGCATCGAGTTCTGTTGCCATTTCGGCCAGTTTAAACTGAATTGCCTGGAAAGAGGTGATCGGCTGACCGAACTGCACTCTCTCTTTAGCATAAGCCAACGCATCTTCCAAAGCAGAGCGGCCGATACCGCAAGCCTGCGAACCAACGCCGATACGGCCGGCATTCAATCCAGCCATCATCTGCTGGAATCCCTGTCCCTCTTTGCCCAGTAAACATTCTGCGGGAATTTCTGCATCCTCGAATACCAGTTCGCAAGTACCGGAGGCGCGAATACCCATTTTATCTTCAATTTTACCGACTTTAAAACCGGGGGTGTTATGTAAATCGACGACCAGATTGATGACGCCCTTGTAACCTTTGGACGGATCGGTTGTTGCCGCCAGAACACAATAACGGGCAGTAGGACCGTTGGTGATGAACATCTTAGCGCCGTTAACAATGTATTTATCGCCCTTCAAGACTGCCCGGCATTTTAAGGAGGCCGCATCGCAACCGGCGCTCGCTTCTGTCAAACCGTAGCAACCTTCGTATGAGCCGCCCGCCACGGGGGTCAGATATTTCAACTTCTGTTCGTGTGTTCCAAAGGTCTTCACCGGATGGCCATACAGTGAATTATTGACGGATACGATAATACCGGTGCCGCCACAGGCTTTGGCAACTTCGATGACCGCCCAGACATAACCCACATTATCCATTCCTGCTCCACCGTACTCCGGATCAACAGAGACACCCATAACGCCCATTGCGCCGAGCTTGCGGCAAATTTCTTCCGGCTGCGTATGTGTTTCGTCCAAGTGTGCTGCTATCGGTTTGAGTTCAGCTTCACAGAACTTCCTGACCATATCTCTTAGCATTTTTTGTTCGTCTGTTGGTGCAAAATTCACGGTTTATTTCCTCCTCTATTTTTATTGTTATATTTATTCTTGCGTCTTATCACGCACTTTTCTTATTTACCAATATATACCGGTTTTCTCTTTTCCATAAATGCGGTCATACCTTCTCTGCGGTCATGAGTGCTGAAACACTGGGCACAGCATTCCGCTTCGATCCGCTGGGCATGGTCCAGAGATATATCATAACCATAATTGATGCAATGTTTGGCCATCTTTAAAGCAAATCCGGGAAAGGTTGCAAGCTTTTTGGCAAATTTTTTGGTTTCGGCCATCAACTCTTCGCTTGTTTCATAAACTCGATTCACCAGACCAAGTTCATAAGCACGCTGTGCTTTCGTTTGACCGCCACCCATAATAATTTCTTTAGCGATACCAAAACCCACCAGACGTGCGAGGCGCTGCGAACCTCCCCATCCGGGAATAAGTCCGATTGTTATTTCCGGCTGGCCGAAAACTGTTTTTGCCGAGCAAAAACGAATATCACAGGCCATTGCGCATTCGACACCACCGCCCAGTGCAAAACCGTCGATGGCGGCAATTGAGGGCTTGGGCAGAACCTCTAACGCACGATAAGTTTCCTGGCCCAGTTCGAAAAATTCAAGAGCCTCAGGAGCTGTCTTATTCAGCATCTCGGCAATATCGCCACCGGCAATAAACGACTTGCCGCCGGCTCCGGTTAAAATAAGTGATTTAATGCTGTCATCCTTTTTACAAATGAGAATTGCGTCCATGAGCTCGTTCATTGTCTCGGTGTTCATGGCATTCATTGCTTTAGGCCGGTTAAAAGTTATTGTGGCTACCCCTTCCTCGACATCGAACAAAAGATTTTTAAATTCCACGTTGCTTTCCCTCCTTAGTCAAAATGAAATAAGCCTGCGGTATAGCCGCGACGCCTTAAAATAGAATCAACTTTACCTCTTTTGAGGCACTATTTGCTCCCCCCGCTTTGTTTTCTCGTCTTCTCCTCCTTTCTATTAATTATTGCAATCACTTAAAAATTTATTTTAAAAATGTTTGTCGGGTTTTTGAAGAAAAATCCCCGCAGCCAATCAATATTTTTTATCGTATGCTAGATAACATTAATTTTTTAATATTACAAGTAAACGGGCTCTATAACGATATACTTTATTATAAAAATTTTTTTTCTAAAGGATTTTTCTCTAACTGTTCAATGCATGCTTTCTTTTTTCCAGTTCTTCAGCTCTCAGTTCTTTGCGCAATACCTTGCCGACGTTGGTCTTGGGCAGTTCACTGCGGAACTCTATTTCTGTCGGTAGCTTGTACACAGCGAGGCTCTTTCCGGCAAAGGCAATCATTTCCTCCCGGTTTGATGTCTCTCCTTCTTTTAGAACTATAAAGACTTTGACGCATTCACCGCGTTTTGCATCGGGAACACCGATGGCGCAAGCTTCCTTAACTTTATGATTCATGTAAAATACTTCCTCAATATCGCGAGGATAAACATTGTAGCCGCTGGTGATGATCATGTCTTTTTTACGATCCACAATGTAAAAATAGCCGTCTTCATCCATTGTCGCGATGTCGCCGGTATAAAGCCAGCCGTCCTTGATTGCATTGGCTGTTTCCTGCGGTTTATTCTTATATCCTTTCATCACTTGCGGGCCTTTGACGATTAACTCACCGGGTTCGCCAATCGGAACATCCTTGATGCCGTTTTCCAAATCAACAAGCCGGCATAGAGTATCGGAAATAGGAAGTCCCACCGAACCGACTTTGCGGGCTGCATCGGCAAAAGGATTGACATGAGTAACCGGCGTTGTTTCCGTCATACCGAATCCCTCGACTATTACGGCTCCCGTGATCTTTTCAAATTCATGAAAAACCTCTACCGGTAAGGGAGCGCTGCCGGAAAAAGCGCCTCGAATATAACTCATATCTGATTTCTTAAAATCCGGATGCCTGAGCAAACCAATATACATTGTCGGAACCAGCGGCACGAACGATGGTTTGAAGCGACGGATAGCTTCCAATAGTGGCTCGGTCTGGGGTTTTGGAACAAGAATCTGGGCCCAGGCCATGTAAACCGAAAAATTCATCGCGCAAGTCAGACCGAACACGTGAAAATAAGGAAGCGCACCCAGCATTCGTTCTTCCCCGCTCTTAAAATCAGGAAACCAATGAGACAGCTGCTGCGTCTGCTTGCTTAAATTGGAATGAGTTAATTCCACGGCTTTGACGGCTCCCGTCGTTCCACCGGTGTATTGATACATGGCCACGTCGCTAAGCGATATTTCCACCTTTGGCGGCTGCGGCAAATATTTAGCAAGGCAATCTTTCCACCGGTATACGTCCGGGGCTGCTTTCACGTCGGCTGCCAGTTTCTTCCTCCTGGCGATGAGAGAAAAAAACAAATTCTTCGGAAAGGGCAAGTAGTCGCCGATGGAAGCAATGACGATTTGTCTAATTTTTGTCCGCTCACGCAGATCAATCATTCTGTCGCCAAGCAGATCGAGTGCTATCAATGCTTTGGCATCAGAATCATTGAACTGATGCTCCAGTTCCGGGTCTGAATAAACCGGGTTGTTCATTACCGCAATCGCGCCGATTTTTAAAATGGCGTAATATGCCACAACACAGGGAATCATGTTGGGCAGCAATATTGCCACCGAATCGCCCTTCCTGATACCGAAATCATATAGACAGGCGGCGAATCTGTCTACCATTTCTTTTAGCCGGGCAAAATTAATCTCTTTGCCCATGTATATCAGCGCCGGCCTATCCGGGTATCTTAATGCGGTACGAACGAGAACATCCGGCAGGCATATTTCTTCATAGTTAATGTGCTCCGCGACGCCTTTTTGATAAAATTTCAGCCACGGTTTTTCCAAATAACTAACTGAACTTGCCAAACTGTTCCCTTTTTTTAGTATGAATTAAAGAAATTCGCTCGCGTGCCGGAACTATAAGCAATTCATCTTTTACATTTACAGCATAAATCTATATTGGAGAGGAGGTTACGCAAAGCATTCATGTCCCTGCGTAACCTCTCGATATTATGTTTTACTTCTGGAGCTCAATACTTCAACTATAAAAAAGCCCTTTCTTCTGGAAGATTGGGCTTTTTTATTTAAATTGAATTCTCTGAAGTAAAGAAAATCATCATGTTGCACTGGTTTCTTCTGCAGGCTTCGATTCTTCCAATCCCATTGCCTTGACAATGATTTCGGAAATATCCAACGCGGTCACTTTCTCTGACAACTGTCTGTCTTTCACACCGTCGGAAATCATCGTCAGACAGAAGGGACAAGCAACTGCGATCGTCTCAGCGCCTGTTGCTACAGCCTGATCGGTACGCATATTGTTGATGCGATCTCCGATATCCTCTTCCATCCACATTCTGGCGCCGCCGGCACCGCAGCAGAAGCTCTTGCTCAAATTTCTATCCATTTCAGCAAGCTTCATTCCTGGGACAGCGTTCAAAATACTGCGCGGCTCGGTGTATATATTGTTGTAACGACCGAGGAAGCAGGAATCGTGATATGTGAAGACTCC
>DAOQVG010000179.1:0-4714 GCA_035341435.1 Smithellaceae bacterium | reverse complement strand
GTGCCCGAGCGGGCCACCATCACCAATATGGGGGCGGAATGCGGCGTAACGACGTCCATTTTTCCCAGCGATGAGATGACCAGGCAATTCCTGCGCGCCCAGCAAAGAGAAGCGGATTTTATCGAAATTCTGCCCGATGACGACGCTGCGTATGCCCAGGCGGTTAACATAGATTTATCCGCGCTGGAACCGCTGACAGCCAAACCGCACAGTCCGGACAACATCGGTACCGTCAGAAGCATGAAAAATATTACCGTGGATCAGGTCTGTCTGGGCAGTTGCACCAACTCTTCCTACAAAGATCTGGTAAGGGTGGCCAAGATTTTAAAAGGAAAATCAGCGCATCCCGATGTCAGCTTTATCCTGGCGCCCGGTTCCCGGCAGGTTCTGGAAAATCTGGCCCGCGACGGATATCTGGCCGATTTAATCGCCGCGGGTGCACGGCTGATGGAAAATGCCTGCGGCTTTTGCATCGGCAACAGCCAGAGCCCGAAATCCGGTTCTGTATCGTTGCGCACATCCAACCGCAACTTCCTCGGACGATCCGGAACAATGGATGCCAATGTTTATCTGGTCAGTCCCGAAACCGCGGCAGCAGCAGTAATTACCGGAAAATTCACTGATCCCCGTGATTTGGGCATGGTCTACCCGCCGGTCGAAACGCCGGAAAAGTTTATTGTTGACGACAGCATGATCATTTGGCCGGATGCCAACGCCAATGATGTTGAAGTCTACCGCGGTCCGAATATCGGTGCGCCGCCGGAAAACACAGAACTGCCGACAGTCATTGAGGCTCAGGTAACAATTAAAGTCGGCGACAAAATAACAACCGACCACATTATTCCGGCGGGCGCGCGCATGAAATATCGCTCGAATATTCCAAAATATGCCGGGTTTGTTTTTGAAAATGTCGATCCTCATTTTGCGGAAAACGCGCAGAAAATAAAGGCATCCGGGAAGCATAATGTCATTGTGGCCGGACTTTCCTACGGTCAGGGATCTTCCCGCGAACATGCGGCCATCTGCCCCATGTATCTGGGCGTCCGCGCCGTCATCGCCAAATCATTCGAACGCATTCATGCCGCTAATCTAATTAATTTCGGCATCCTGCCGCTTATTTTTGGCGATGAACGCGACTACGACAAAATTGAACAGGGCGACGAGTTGAAAATCGCCAATGTCCGCGAATTAATTAACGCCGGCAGCGATTTACCTGTTGAAAATATCAGCAAGGGATATTCTTTTCCCGTCGCCTGCAATTTGTCGGCAAGGCAAAAACAAATAATTCTGGCCGGCGGCGCCCTCAACGTTCGCAGCACGAAATAGGTAGTCGAAAACCTAAGCCCCTCTTTTCTAAAGAGGGGGTGGGGGAGATTTTACAAATTGTAATAAAAATCCCCCTGTATCCCCCTTTAGAAAAGGGGGATTTGGTTGGAGTAAAAGTATATAATATTGAAAATTTTAATATTCTACGGCCTTGGTCGTTAATCATCACAGGAGAAACAGTTCGTATGTCCCCCAAAATTAAAGTAAAAACTACGCTTGTCGAAATGGACGGCGATGAGATGACCCGCATCATGTGGCAAATGGTTAAAGAAAAACTTCTCTTTCCATATCTCGACATGAACATCGATTATTACGATCTGCACATCAAGCATCGCGACGACACCGACGATCAGGTGACGGTGGATGCGGCTCAAGCGATCATGAAATACGGTGTCGGCATCAAATGCGCGACGATTACGCCCAATGAAGACAGGGTAAAGGAATACAACCTGAAAAAGGCATGGAAAAGTCCCAACGGGACAATCCGGGCGATGCTGGACGGCACGGTGTTCCGCACACCGATTCTCGTTAAAAACATCAAACCCGCCGTTTCGGCCTGGAAAAAACCGATAACCATCGGACGCCACGCCTACGGGGACGTCTACAGCAACACGGAATTTGCCGTTCCCGGCGCAGGAAAGCTGGAGCTGGTCTTTACTCCCCGCGCGGGAGGCGAAAAAATCAGCATTCCCGTTTTCGATTTTCCCGGCCGGGGAATAGCACAAGTCAACCACAATCTGGATCAATCCATCCTTAGCTTTGCCCGCGCCTGCTTTACTTACGCCCTTGCCGAAAAAGTGGATCTGTGGTTTTCCACCAAAGACACAATTTCTAAAATATACGACGCCGGTTTCCGCGATATCTTTGAACGCGAATTTGAACAGAACTGGCAGGATAAATTCAAAGCGGCCGGAATAGAATATTTTTTCACCTTGATAGACGATGCCGTCGCCCGGATCATGAAAAGCGAAGGCGGTATTCTCTGGGCGCTGAAAAACTACGACGGCGACGTGCTGTCGGATATGATCGCCTCGGCCAACGGCTCGCTGGCTATGATGACTTCCGTACTCGTTTCTCCCAACGGCTGGTATGAATATGAAGCCGCTCACGGCACCGTGCAGAAGCATTACTACAAACATTTACAGGGAGAAGAAACATCGAGCAATTCCATGGCGTTGATTTTCGCCTGGACCGGCGGCCTGCGCAAACGCGGCGAACTGGACGGAACTCCCGAAGTCGTCGCATTTGCCGACAAACTCGAAGAAGCGGCCCTGTCCACGGTCGAGGACGGCGTCATGACGGGAGATTTGCTGGCCCTGGCTGATAAGAAAGAGACCAACAGGAAAGTGAACACTGAAGATTTCATTGACGCCATCGCCGCCAGGTTATACAAATAATTATGAATCAATTACCCAACCTGCTGGACTTCACCCAGGAAGAAATAGAAGAATTAATTTTCTCCCTGGGCAAAGAAAAATACCGTGCCCGGCAAATCATGAAATGTCTTTACCAGTCGGGACATCATTCTTTCGCGCAAATGACGACCCTGTCGCGGGAATTTCGCGGCAAACTGGCGAAAATTTCCCGCATCGAAAGGCCGGAAGTAGTCAAAATCCAGGAATCGAAAGACGGAACGAAAAAGGCTCTTTTGCGCCTGGAAGATGGCCTTTATATTGAAAGCGTTCTCATCCCCGGCAAAAACAACTGGACTATTTGCATTTCGACGCAGGCCGGCTGCGCCATGAACTGCAGTTTCTGTCTCACCGCCCGTCAGGGTTTCAAAAGGAATTTGCGCCCTGCGGAAATTACCGGGCAGATTCTCGCCCTGCGGGAAAAAACATCCCAGGAGCTGGAAATCAAAAACATTGTGATGATGGGCATGGGCGAGCCGCTGGCCAATTACGAAAACACCCTGAAAGCGATAAAAAATCTGACCTGCGATTTTGGCCTGGGTTTCTCCAACCGTAAAGTCACGGTCTCCACCTGCGGTCTGGCGCCGCAAATTGTAAGATTGGGTTCCGACATCTGCATAAATCTGGCCGTTTCGTTGAACGCCCCCGACAACGAAGTTCGAAGCGCTCTGATGCCCGTTAATAAAAAGTACCCGCTGGAAGAACTGCTGGCGGCCTGCAAAAAATATCCCATGCCCGGACGCCGCCTGCTGACATTTGAATACATATTGATAGCCGGAGTGAACTCATCGGTGCGTGACGCCGAAAAACTGGCGTTATTATTGAAGGATCAGCGCTGCAAATTAAATCTCATCGTGTTCAATGAATTCCCCGGCTCACCCTTTAAATCTCCATCCCGGGAAGATGTGGAAGCTTTCCAGCAGGTGCTGATTAAAAAACATTACACAACGGTCATTCGCGCCAGTAAAGGCGGCGATATTCTCGCCGCCTGCGGACAGTTAAGCGGAACGATGAAATCGTAAGTTAAATTAAAAAACTGTAAAAACGCCCGCAAGCGGGAGAAGAGAGGTGACGGAAATGTACCAGAGTGAAGCGGATAAGGCGAAAGAAGCAATGCAGAATGCGATGCAAAAAACTCCAAAGAAATTGATCGTGACCGGGGGCATCATTCTCTTTATTTTAATTTTCTTCAGGCCCTGGGTCCAGGTCGGCGCAGGACAAAGGGGTGTTGTTCTTAATTTCGGCGCCGTGCAGGAACAGGTTCTGGAGGAAGGTCTGCATTTCCGCATTCCGGTGATGCAGGAAATTGCGCTGATGGACGTGAAGATACAGAAGGCGGAGACGGATGCGGCGGCGGCCTCGGCGGATCTTCAGGATGTCAGTTCCCGGATAGCCTTAAATTATCATGTCGTTCCGGATAAAGCTAATGTTGTCTATCAGAAAATAGGAATGCAGTTCAAAGAGCGCATCATCGACCCCGCCATTCAGGAAGTTGTCAAGGCTGTAACGGCTAAATACAGTGCAGAAGAGCTGATAACCAAAAGACCAGCCGTCAGCGAAGCAATGCGCGTGGCCCTGGCGGACAGGCTGAGAGCAAACAATATTGCCGTCGACGCTTTTTCCATTGTCATCTTCAGCTTCTCCAAGGTATTCACCGAGGCCATCGAAGCAAAGCAGACCGCTGAACAGCTGGCTCTCAAGGCAAAAAGGGATCTCGAAAGGATAAAGATTGAGGCGGATCAGAAGATCACCGCAGCCCGGGCGGAAGCGGAATCGCTGAGACTGCAGAGGGCGAATATTTCGCCCGACCTGATTGAGCTCAGAAGAATTGAAGCCAACATGAAGGCTATCGAAAAATGGAACGGAATACTTCCCCAGGTGACGGGCGGAGGAGCCATACCCATGATCGGCGTGGGCGATGCCCCCAAAAAGGCTAAGCCGTAAAAATTCAGGGTGCAAAAAAAATTATTTTTTTT
>DAOQVG010000178.1:0-4738 GCA_035341435.1 Smithellaceae bacterium | reverse complement strand
ATAAATATATCTATAAAACCGCATAAACTCAACAACTTATTTCATTATGGCCGTGAAATTACCATGTTTCCCCGGAAGCTTGTCCCTAAGCCCGGAGCGAAGAGAGGGAGCATGAAGATTGAGCGGAAACTTTTCCGGCGCTATCAGGCCCGGACATCCACTTTGACCGGGTCGGCAAGATATTTGTGCACCAGATCCAGCATGGTGGAAATTCTAAAAGGTTTGGAGAGGAAGAGGTAGTTGTACTTTAACAAGTCTTTGTTTAAGTCGCGCTTGATGTTGCGGAGACCGAAAAATCCGCTGATGTAAATCACTTTAATAGAAGGGTTGTGCCGGCGTATGTTGCGGACTAACTCCATTCCGCTCATTTTGGGCATGACAACATCCGTGAAAACCAGGTCCGGATTAAACGCCAGGAAGTTATGATAGCCGTCTTCGCCGTCTATGGCCACGCGTACGTCGTAGCCTTCCATCAAGAATAAATTATGGAAGATTTTGCGCAGATGGGGCTCGTCTTCCACGAGGAGGATTTTTTTCTTCGGTTTAGGTTCTTCAGGAGAAGATTTCCGGAGAATGCCGATTATCTCCCTGTTGGAAGTCTGACTGATCAGCTTGCTGATATTGTTGAGTCTCTGCTGCAGAATGACGGCTTTCTCCTCGTTGCCGGGATTCAAATCAGGGTGATAGATTTTGCTCAATAGATGATAGCTGGATTTTATATAGGACAAAGCACTTCCGGGGCCGAGCTCGCTGTAAATTTCGCGGGCCTTATCCAGCAGACCAAGGAAAGACAGTTCCTGTTCGATCAAAATTAATTTATCCATGCTATTTTCAATTATGGTTTGGGGTGCTGTTTATAAAGATAATTTGGTTGTCTTTCATTTTTTGGGCTAATTTGTTTTGAATGTCAAGAATTATGTTTAGCGGCCTCGTAAAAAGGCCGGATGCTAAGTGAATCCGGCGTATGCCGGGGGCGCTTCATCTTTTTCCGCGATCAGAAGCGGGCACGGGATAATTTTTGAAACGAAAAATCAGTGCGCCCAGAATGCAGGATATTCCACCGGCCAATAGTGTAAGTCCGATGCCCGCTCTGGCGGCCAGACTTCCGGCCAGCAGGCTGCCGAAGGGCGCCATGCCCAGAAAAGAAACGGCGAATAAGCTCATCATCCGTCCGCGTTTATCATCGTCCACATTTGTCTGCAGCCAGGTGTTGCTGGAGGCGACCTGGATCATCATCCCGAAGCCGGCCAGAAAAATCAAGATCAGGGAAGTCCACAGTAAATGCGATATTGACAGGCCGATGAGGCCGAGGCCCAGAACGCAAACGGCAAGAGGAATATTTTTGCGCAGGCCCTTGACGTTAACCCGGGAAGCCAGATAAAAAGCGCCGAACAGGGCTCCCGCTCCCATGGAAGACATTAAGAATCCCAGCGTCTGCGGGCCGCCCTGCAGAATGTCTTTGGCATAGGCGGGTATGAGGACAATGAAAGGTATGCCGATAATGCTGGTCAGCGCCATCAGCAGGAGTATCGAACGCATTTTGGGATCATGGAAAGCATAGAGAAATCCTTCATTTAATTCCTCCAGCATGGCTTTGCCTTTAATTTCATTTTTTCGGTAAACTATTTGCAGGGAAAAAAGTGCGTAAATAACGGCAATATAGCTCAGCCCGTTGACGAGGAAGCAAATTCCTTCGCCGCAGGCGGCAATTAAAATGCCGGCGATAAATGGTCCTAAAAACCTCGTTCCATTGAACATTGCGGAATTGAGGGCAATGGCGTTGCCCAGGTCCCGCCGGTCTTCGATCATTTCAATAACAAAGGACTGCCTGGCCGGAACGTCAACAGCGTTTATGCAGCCCATGAATAAACAAAGCCCGATTATCTGCCAGACGGCTACGATATCCGTCAGCACCAGCAACGCCAAAGTAAGAGCCTGGAGCATGGACAAAGACTGCGTCCAGACCAGGATCCGGTGCTTGTTTGTCCGGTCGGACCAGACGCCGGCAAACGGGGAAAGAACAAAGGTGGGAAACTGACTGACGAAACCCACGACTCCCAGCAAAAATACGGAATTGGTCATTCGGTAGACAAGCCAGCTTACGGCAATCTGCTGCATCCAGGTGCCCGTGAGGGATATGAATTGTCCGGTAAAGAAAAACCGGTAATTGCGGGACCGCAGCGCGCGAAATGTAAGTTTGAAGCCGCCGGTTATTTCAGCCGCCGTTTTGCGAAGATTCATAATAATTGGTCGGAGTCGGAAGTGGCAATTAACTGTTCCATGCCCGGCAAAACTATATTACTCGTAACGCAGGGCGTCAATGGGATTAAGCAGGGAAGCCTTGTAAGCCGGGTAAAAACCGAAAAATATCCCGACCAGACCGGAAAAGCCGAAAGCCAGAAGAATGGACAACGGGGATACAATTGTTGTCCAACCGGCGAAGACCGACAAAAGTTTGGAACCGGCTACCCCCGTGATTATTCCGAATGTTCCGCCGATTAACGAAAGGGTAAGGGCTTCGATGATGAACTGAATGCGGATATCCCAGGTCTTGGCTCCGATAGCCATGCGAATGCCTATTTCCCGGGTTCTTTCCGTCACCGAAACCAGCATGATATTCATGATGCCTATTCCACCGATGAGCAGGGAAATGGAGGCTATCGCGCCCAGCAGTATCGTCATTGTCCTGGCGGATTCTTCCGCCACCTGCATCATTTGGGAAAGGTTTCTCACGGTGAAGTCGTCTTCCTTGTTGGGGCCGCTGCGATGCCTCTGGCGCAGCAGTTCGGTAACCTGTTTTTCGGCGAGCTCCAGATGTTCAGCACTCTTCGCCTTAACCATGATGGAACGCACCATCCCCGGAACGTGCGATGCAACAATCTTTTTCTGCGCCGTCGTTACCGGTATGTAGATGATATCGTCCTGGTCCTGTCCCATAATGGATTGCCCTGTGGGCTCCAGAACACCGATCACCGTAAAAGGCACTTTCTTGATTCTGATAATCTGTCCGATCGGATCGATGCCGCCGAAAAGATTGTCCACAATGGTTTGTCCCAGAATACAGACTTTGGTGGCGGAGCGGATATCCTGTTCCAGAAAGTTTCTTCCGGCTACAAGTTGGTAGTCTTTCACTTCCAGAATGCCGGGGGATGTTCCATAGATGCCCGTGGACCAGTTTTGATTGCCGTAGACAACCTGGGCGGCGGTATTAACCAAGGGAGCGACGGCCCGGACTGCGGAGCATTCTCTTTCAATGGCTTCGGCGTCGCCCAGGGTCAGAGTGGAATAGCTGCCGCTGCCCATGCGAATGCCGCCCGCCGTCATACTGCCGGGAACCACCATGATCAGATTGCTGCCGATGCTGGCTATCTGCTGGGATATTTTTACGCTGGCGCCGGTGCCGACGGCGAGCATGGCGATAACTGAGCCCACTCCGATGATTATGCCCAGCATGGTGAGAAAAGAGCGCATTTTATTAACCCACAATGCCAGCAGCGCGATTTTTAATGTTGAGTTTGTGTTGATCATTTCTTTATCACCGGTTCATCGCTCACAATACGGCCGTCCAGAAAGCGGAGGATTCGTTTGCTGAAATCAGCAATATCCTGTTCGTGCGTAACGAGGATAATGGTCGTCTTAAATTCCGCATTCAACTGAACGAACAATTGCATGATTTCCACACTGTTTTTCGTATCGAGATTTCCCGTGGGTTCGTCGGCTAAAATAACGGGCGCCTCATTGACCAGGGCGCGGGCTATGGCCACCCGCTGCTGCTGCCCGCCGGAAAGCTGATTGGGGTGATGATTTTCGCGTCCTTCCAGGCCCAGTCTTTTCAGCGCGTTCAATGCTTTCTGCTTCCTTTCCTTCGCCGAAATCCGGTTATAAATAAGAGGCAGTTCGACATTTTCCAGAGCCGACGTACGCGGCAGCAGATTGAATCCCTGAAATACAAAACCTATTTTCCTGTTGCGAATTTCGGCGAGTTCGTCTTTACTCAAACCGCCGATGCTTGTACCGTCGAGCAGGTAGTCGCCGCTGGTCTGCTGATCCAGGCAGCCGATTACGTTCATGAAGGTGGATTTGCCTGATCCCGAAGGACCCATGATCGCCACAAATTCCCCGGCATCGATTTGAACGGAGACGTTATCCAGGGCGTGGACGTCATTTTCTCCCACTTGATAAAATTTACAGAGATTTATCGTTTCGATCAGCGTCATTTTAATTCCCTTAACGGATGAACGGTGGAGGACCGGCTGCCGAACCGGTTTTTTTCTTGCCGCCGGCAGCGTCATCGGTGATAATCTGCTGTCCTTCACTCAGACCGCCTTCCTTTACTTCCGTATAATTGCCGTCGCTGATGCCGGTTGTAATCTTTATCTGCTTTAGTTTTTTCTCCTCTAAAATCCAGACACCCGAGCCTTTAACAGCTTTCGGCATATTGTTTTTAGCGCCATTTTTTGTGTTTAGAGTCGGCTTAAAACGGAGAGCGGCGTTTGGCACCCGCAGCACTCCCGTCGCCGTCGCCGTTTCGATCAGAACATTGGCCGTCATTCCGGGTTTGAGCTTCAGATCGGCGTTGTCAACGGTAATGACGGTATCGTAAGTGACAACGTTGGAAACTGTTATCGGGGCATTGCGCACAACGGAAACTTTTCCATGAAAAATCAACTCCGGGTAGGCGTCAACTGTGAAAGTAACATTTTGTCCCACGCTCATTTTGCCGATGTCCGCTTCATCA
>DAOQVG010000177.1:0-4745 GCA_035341435.1 Smithellaceae bacterium | reverse complement strand
GGCTGCTCCGGCCGCCAAGCGTAAGAAGGATCCACGAACGAAAGCTCTAATCGCAAATAACAGCAGCACCGATGGTATACAGGACAAAAGAATTCGCAACAGCTTGCCCCAGGGGAACCAATGGGCCAGGTCAAGTTTCAGGTATCTCTTTTCATAAGCTAACTGCAATACAATCGGAAGGCTGATGCCGCAAACAGCAGTAACCATGGCTCCCCACAACAAGAACCGCCTAATCAACAGAAGCCCAAACAGCAGGGTCAGGAGCGATCCAATGAAGTTTGCTCGAAATATCTGGCGTGTTTTATTGGCTCCCCGCAGAATCATACCGTAACTCGTCATGACGAAGAGAAATGTGATTAGATATATTCGGTAGTACGGAACAGCTTCGATATAACGATCCGTGAAAATCACTCCTATAAGTTCTCGAGTCATGATCACGAAGAACACGACGCAGGGGATTGTGACGCTTGCATTTTTTTCGACAATCTTATGCCACAACTCGTGCAATCTTTCTCTGTTCTTCGCCGCAGCAAGAATCGTAATTTCCGGCATGGCGACGTTGTTGACAGCCGTGTACAACTGATGCAGTAGCGGAATACTCATGAAGGCGATCCCATAAATCGCGTATTGTCCGGGGCTTACATGCAGGTTTACGATATACTTGTCCATTCTCTCCGCGATCGTCTTGATCATTATCCCAGCAGCAAATGGCAAGGCGTAATTTAATTGGTATATTATTCTCTTTTTGTTCCAACGAATCGACAAGCGCGAGAAGTATCCACAATATAAGTAAACAATAATAAATCCCAGCCGAATAACACTATAGAGCCATAAAGCGTATATACAACCTCGGAATCCCCGAGTCAGAAGGACTAATGTTACTAAGATGACGAGTTTGACTAGGCGATCGAGCGGATAGTAAATTAGATTGAATATTTTCTTTTTTTCGATAACAAAAATGAATTCCCCAATTTCCGAAATCAACATGAACACCAAATACGTGACCAGCATAAAGGAGAAACGTTTAAGCGTAGAGAACCCAGTAAACGACAAGAACGAATTCGCAAAAAGGACAAAAACAACGGCAAATATTACCCCAATAGAAAAAAGAAGAACTGCTGTCTGCCAGACATACCCGCGCTTTTCTTCGGCAGTGGCCGTAGGCATTAAGAATAACAAACTGGAAGGCAGGGTCAAGTTTAGAATAGGGATTAAAGTTTGGGTAATTAATAAAAATTGTAAGTAAACACCGTATTCATCACGGGAAATTAGGCGTACAAGGAAAACGGGAGTGATAAAATGAATTATATAAGATACTGTCTGGCCAACAAATAAATACGCGCTCTGCTCCCTTAGAGAGTTTCTTGGGGTTGTGTCGCTAGTGCTCAACGTCTCTCAATACAGAGGAGGATTATGAGCGCGGCCGAAAGATAATAAATCGAATACTAATCAAGACTGTTCGGCATTAAAATGGGAATAGTTCTAGGCGGGCGGCGATCATATGGATCATCAACAATGACTTTTTCTTTTCAACGTTGGGTCACAACTGGCGTTGATGCATAAACGTAATAGTTTCTCCAAGTACGCGCATAATCTGTAGGAGCGTAACTCAATGGAGGAATACCTCGTTCTAAAAACCATCTACGGATGGAATCATACGTTCTTTGTTCGGGAGACATAAAGTCATGACAACTTATACAATAGTTCTTTACATTTCTCCAATACTTTATTAATCCTTTTAACAAATCAATCTCTCCGCCCTCGATATTTATCTTCAAAAAATCGATTTTCTGAAGACGCAACTCCTCGAAAATATCATCCATAGTTGTTAGGTTGACATTTTGTCCTTCGATACCGTTTTCATTTTCAATTATGCGATCGCTTATACTATCCGATGATTCGGTCGTAATTTTCGCTGTTCCTTCATGCGAACCAACAGCGCAGTGAATTATCGTCGCATTCCCAATGCCGGCAATTTTAGCCACTTTATATATCCGGCGAATACAATCAGGGTTTGCCTCAATCGCTATGACCCGCCCTTCCTGGTGAACTTGCTTACTAAAAAAGCAAAGCTCATCTCCGCACCCAGCACCCACATCTACAACTATGTCACCCGGAAGAATTTTATAATGCTTGGTGAACAAATCCAAGTTAAATCTACTTTGTTCAATAGGATTTAAAATAGGAAAGGGTCTGATTATTACACCTCCTTCCCATGTTTCAATCCAGTCAATTCCATCGAAATGTATCTTGACCGTTTGTCCTTCTTTAAGTGAAGCCCGCCACGACAAGATCGTATCGGTCTTTGCTAAAGACCTTAACATGTTAAATATTCGTGTTTTAATTTTCATCTCTGAAAATATCCTTACTTCAAAAATGAAGATTCAAAATTCTTCAGACATCATATCGGCTTCATCCAAGGCCGTCCTCGATTCCGCAATCATTCGACCTTCGTCCCATTTTGAGATTATCTTTTCCATGAGCATATCCTTCCGGATCCTGCAAGGTCCTTGTTAGATTTTGAGATCCGAAATAGGATACGTTCATTCCTTTCATACACAACTTTCGGTTATATCTCTCTGAGCTGCTTGACAAGTCATCCCGCACAACAGGGAGAATACCTCGTGTTTTAACAAACTTTGAACGACGTTGGGATCGATGAAACCTGCGCCCCCCGCAATCAGGATCCGAGGCGGTGTCTTTTAATTTTGCCTGGGGATCAAGAGGTCACATCCACAACCAAGCCGTCCCGCAACCGGTACTTTCGCCCGGACCGCGGACAGGCCGCGATTCCGTTCTCATCGAACTTCAGCCTCTCCCCCGCTTCGCTCATCCAGCCGATGATCCGGCCGGGATTGCCGACGACAAGGGCGTAATCCGGAACGTTCTTGGTAATGACCGCCCCCGCCCCGACGAAGGCGAAGCGGCCGATGACATGACCGCAGACGATCGTCGAATTGGCGCCTAAAGACGCTCCCTCTTTGACAAGCGTCGGCCGGTAATGAACCGCGCCGACCTGGGGATATTTGCTTCGCGGGACGGGGACGTTCGTAAACACCATGGAGGGGCCGCAGAAGACGTAATCTTCCAGGGTCACGCCCTCATAGACCGAGACGTTGTTCTGGATCTTGACGTGATCGCCGATCACGACGTTGTTCCCGATATTGACATTCTGGCCGAGAACGCAATGACGGCCGATCCGGGCGCCGCCCTGGACGTGGCAGTAGTGCCAAATTTTCGTGCCTTCGCCGATGACGACGTCGTCGTCGACGCAGGAAGTCTCATGGACGTAATGCTTTTGCTCAGTCATGGCCTCTCGCCCGCCTTGGGATGATATTCGCCCTTCAGCCCGGCCGGCGCGGCCGTGCGGATCTTGTGGGCCAGCTCGATCGAGGGACGGGCATCCTGGATTCCGAATCCCCCGCCGGCCAGCACGTCCCGATAGACCTTCGTATGAAGATCGGTGAAGCCGTCGGAGAATTCGAATTCCTCGCCGTTTAATTTCAGGGACCGGTAGGTGCATTTGCCGTTTCGGCCCGCTTCCTCGGGAAGGTCGGCCCGGTCCAAGGACAAGAACCACTTGACCCGGGCCTTCTCGAGCTCGAAGAAACCGGACATCTTCCGGCCCTCGGAGACGTGAACCACCTGGTCCTGGAGCTTGCCGAAGATCCAGAGGAGCATGTCGAAGAAATGGATCCCGATATTGGTGGCCACGCCGCCCGACTTCTGAACGTCGCCTTTCCAGGAAACGTCGTACCAGCGGCCGCGGGACGTGATGTACGTCAGCTCGACGTCATATTTCCCCTTCGCTTTCTCCGCGGCGATTTTCTCCCTCAGGGCGATGATCTTGGGATGGAGGCGCAGTTGGAGGACGTTGTAGACGCGCCGGCCGGTCTCCTTCTCCAGGTCCAGGAGAGCGTCCGAGTTCCAGGGATTGAGGACGAGGGGCTTTTCGCAGATGGCGTCGGCCGAGATGCGCAGGGCGAAGCGGATGTGGGCGTCGTGCAGGTAGTTGGGCGAGGCGATCGAGACGTAATGAATCCACTTGTCTTCGTCCTGGCGGCGGAGCTTCTCGGCGTGGCGGTCGAACCGCTCGAACTCGGTGAAGAAGCGGGCCTCGGGAAAGAACCGGTCGAGGATCCCGACCGAGTCCGAGCGATCCAAGGCCGCGACCAGTCTGTTTCCCGTATCGACGACGGCCTGGAGATGGCGGGGCGCCACGTACCCGGCCGCGCCGATCAAGGCGAAATTTTTCATCTCAACGGTCTCCGCCGACCAACGAAAAACGCCGATTAAAAGACAGGCTACCGCCGTTGGGCATATTGAGACTTCCAACCCCCCGCATAATTTATCCAGCCGATCTTAGGGAAACGATTCCCCAAAACCGCATGAATTTGCTAATAGATGAGGACCAGTAAAAGGACCGCCAAAATAATCCCCGCCCAAATGAACAGAGAGGCCTGGTCTTCCGGCAAATCAAAGGAGAACCCGCCGAAACGGCGGCCGCAGCTGCGACAGCGGTACATCTTGCGAAAAAACAGATAGCGGACGACCCGTTCGCCGCTGCGGGCATGCGAGCGGCGGACGTCGCCGGCAGAACAAGACGGACATACAGGAAGACTCACCATCATTCAACCTCGCCCGTTTTTTAGCATGAAAAAAAATAAATGTCAATTGAAAAAATATCCATTGACTAAAATCAAGGCTTCATGCGCTTTTTTTAATTGAAAAGAGGCTTGACCTCC
>DAOQVG010000176.1:0-4770 GCA_035341435.1 Smithellaceae bacterium | reverse complement strand
AGTCTGGAGGCCAAAGAAGCCTTGCTGGAAGAAATGAAAGCGAGACTTCTGGAAAATGAGGAGCTGATCAATAAGAGCCGGCAGGAACTCTACGAAGTTAAAAATACCATTAGCATAAAAGAGAAGAATATCGAATTTTCCCGCCGCCGGATAGCCGACGCTTCCGAGCGCAAGCGGAAAGACGCCGCCGAAACCGACCTTGCACTGGCCAAAAAAGACCGTTTACTCACCGAAATTGCAAATCTGCGCAAAACGGCAGCTGAAGCGGATGAACGCATTGCCGTATTAAAGCTGGAACACGACGAGGCCCGCCGGAATATCGAGAGCCTCATCGACGCGGACAAGGAAATTAACAGCGAACTGGAAGAGAAGAAAATTATTTACATCGATGTGGTAACGGAAAAGGCAAAGCTGAAAAATATGATTTCGACTTTGACCAAAAGCATCGATGACTTAAGGCGTCGAAAAGAAAGAGAAAACCGGGAAATCGAAGAGGGCGGAAAGAGGCTGTTGGAGCTAACCTCCAGGCTGCAGGCCGTCAATGAAGCTCTGCAAAGTGATGAAGAAGAGTTGACCTCCCTGCAGGATAAAAAAGAGTCTGCCGCCGAAGCCCTGGAAAAAACAAAAGCCGATTTACAGCACGTGGAAGAGAGGCTGGCCGCAATTAAAGAAGAAAGCAGCGTTAAAAACTCGCGCGTCGATTCTTTGCGGGAGTTTCAGGAAGCGTACAAATGGTCCAGTGAAGGAATCAAGGAAATTATCGAAAAGCAGGAAAGCCGCGATAAATTTTACGGTGTAGTGGCTGACCACATTAATGTTCCCCGTGAATACGAAGCTGCCGTGGAGGCGGTGTTGGGCGATAAGCTTCAGTATGTTGTTGTAAAGAGCCAGGAAGACGGCGCAAAAGCCATCGACTATCTCAAAAATAGTCAACTGGGTCGCGGCAGTTTTGTGCCGGTGGAATTACGTGGTTCCGCCGCCACAACATACAGCGCGGAGCATTTGCAGGAAGCGGAACCTCTGCTGCGAAAAGTTGATTGCAACGATGATTTCCGGCAGATCGCCGATTGTCTGCTGGGGGATGTCTTGATTACGCCGACCATCACCGCCGGGATAAATTTATGGAAGAAAAACGGTTTTCGCGGAACTTTTGTTACTCCCGACGGGGACACGATCAGTCCGCAGGGCGTGCTTACCGGCGGCAGCGGCTCCGCAGTGGAAAAGAGTTTGTTGTCCACCAAACGGGAAATTGCGGAACTCGAAGCAGATGTGGAAAAACTTGCCGCCGAACTCGTGGCCTGCACGAATCAGAGAAAAAAGCTGGTCTCTTTAATGGCGCAGTGGGGAGAAGAATTGACCCAGGTAAAAAACAGAATCCACAGCATCGAAATTGATATCAACGGCCGGAAAAAAGATTCCGAACGGTTTGGCGATGAAGTGGAAAGGCTGAAACAGACAATCGCCGCTTTCGAATTTAACCATCAAAATATCGAAGCTGAAGAAACTGAAGCCGCAGAACGGTTGCGCGCCGTCAGTGATGATATCGGCCGCAAAGACGAAGAGGAAAAAACACTCAACGAAGTTATATCAATTTTCAACACCCGCAGAGTGCAGTCGCGGGCGGCAATCGATGAGCAGGAACGGCAGGCAACGGCAAAAAAAGTTCTGCTGGCCACTTTGGAAGAAAAGAAAGAATCCGGCCTGCGGACAATGTCGCGCCTGCAAAACGATATCAGTTCCATAGAAAACGAAGTGCGGATGAAAAAAGAGGAAATGATTTCCTGTGAGAGGCAGCTTGCCGAGTTTGCGCAAACTATTGAAGCTGACCAGGCGGCGCTGGAGGAACTCTACCGGGATTTGTCCGTCCGCGAAACAGTTTTGGCAGAAAAACAGGCAGGCAAAAATCGTGAAGATGAAGAACTGAAAACCCGGGAAAATGAGATACGGGAAGTTCAAAAGAAGCTCGATGAACTGCGCAATAAAATTAACGAAACGGAAATCAAGTGTCGGGAAGTAGTTTTGCATGGAGAGAATTTGAAGGCGGCGCTGGCGGAAAAGCACAACGTAGCTCTGGAAGAGCTGCTGCCTGAGTTTACCCCGCTGGAACAGGAAAAACTGGCCCAGTTAAAGACCACTCTGGAAAGCGACAAACAAAAAATAGATAATTTCGGCGAAGTCAATCTGCTGGCGCTCAACGAATACGAAGAGCTCGATAAACGCTACCAGTTTTTATCTGCACAGATCGCCGATTTGAACGACTCGCTCAGTTCCCTGGAAAGAACAATAATGCGGATCAATAAAATTTCCCGCTCGCGTTTTGCCGAAACATTTACCGCCGTTAACGATTGTTTTAAAAAAGTATTTGCCCATATTTTCCCGGGCGGCCATGGTGAATTGCATCTGACCGACGAGAGCGACCTGCTGGAAACAGGTGTGGATATCTCCATTCAAATTCCGGGCAAACGGGCGCAGAATGTCAGCCTGCTGTCCGGCGGTGAAAAGTCGCTGGCGGCGATTGCTCTTATTTTTGCCATCTTAATGTACCGTCCCACGCCATTTCTGGTTCTGGATGAAGTCGACGCGGCGCTCGACGACGCCAACACCAACCTCTTCAACCGCTTGATAAAAGATATCTCCGACAAGTCGCAGGTTGTGATGATCACCCACAACAAGAGCACAATGGAAGTGGCCGACCGACTCTTCGGCGTGACCATGCAAAAGCGTGGTATTTCTTCTCTGGTGTCCGTCAATCTGAACTGATAAAACAATGTCGCTGACTTAAGAAATTTACCTTCAAGGTCTCCCTGTTGTAAAGAGGGATACAAAAAATATTTCAACATTTCCGGCATAAAATAAATTGTTTTAATTCATCCCTTTCTTTACTTCTTCAGGAAAAATCGTTATTAAGAAAAAAATATAAGAAAGGCGTTGTTATAAGAAAATGGGATTTTTTGATAAGTTAAAATCAACTCTGAGTCTGGATAAATTAAAATCAGGTCTGAAGAAGACCCGTGAAATTCTGACCACTGATATTGATGATCTGCTTTTCGGCTCCAAGACACTGGACGAAAATTTGTTCAACGAGCTGGAAGAGCTGCTCATATCGGCGGACATGGGGCCGCAGTTTGTCAATGATTTGATCGAAGACGTTCAGGATCGTATGAAACGCAAGGAACTGCAAAACGCCGGCCAGGTTAAGAAGATTCTGCGCGAGCGCATGGCATCGATTTTGCAAAAAATTGATGTGCCGCTGAATGTTCCTCTAGGTCAACCTTTTGTGATCATGGCTGTCGGGGTAAACGGCAGCGGTAAAACGACGACGATCGGCAAGCTGGCAAATATGCTGCAAAAGGATGGCCACGAGGTAATGCTTGTGGCGGCGGACACATTCCGGGCGGCGGCAATTGAGCAATTGGAAATATGGGGCCAACGGGTGAACACTCCGGTAATCAAGCAAAAAATGAATTCCGATCCGGCGGCGGTTGTTTTCGATGCGCTGGGCAAGGTTAAGACCGGTTACTCCGGAGTCATCATAGTGGATACGGCCGGCAGACTGCATACTCGAGTCAATCTCATGGAAGAGCTGAAGAAAATCAAAAGAGTCATGAGCAAGGAAATGCCCGGCGCTCCCCATGAAACATTGCTGGTTCTTGATGCGACGACAGGGCAAAATGCCGTGATTCAGGCCAAAATGTTCAAAGAAGAAATCGGCGCTACCGGCATTGTCCTCACCAAGCTTGATGGAACGGCCAAAGGCGGTGTTGTCGTCCGGATTGCCAGCGAACTGGGGCTTCCCGTCCGCTTTATCGGCGTAGGAGAAAAAATGGATGATTTACGTCCTTTTAGCAGTAATGATTTTGTCTCCGCGCTGCTCGATTAAATCATGCTCAGGTTGCGGCGGAATTAATGAATAAAATTTTTGCCATCGGCGACATTCACGGCTGTTTTGATAAACTGCAAAAGTTGATTGAAAAACTTCCCGTTGATCAACAACTGGATACCCTGGTTTTTATCGGCGACTATATTGACCGGGGAAGCTCCTCTAAAGAAGTCGTCGAGTACGTGATTGAGCTGAAAGATAAATTTCACAATGTCGTCTGCCTGACGGGCAATCATGAACAGATGTTTCTCAACTATCTGGCGGGCATTGATGAAGTCATGTATCTTTATAACGGCGGTAAAGCTACTTTGGTATCTTACGGTCTACCCGCCTATTCACCGGTTCCGGAGAGGAAGTCGGCAATTCCCTTAAGCCATTTGCAATTTTTTCAGTCGCTTCTGCACTATTATGAAACTGAAGAATATATATTTGTTCATGCCGGATTAATCCCCGGTTTGAGTCTGCGTCGGCAAACCGTCTATGATTTACTGTGGGTCAGACACGATTTCATTTATTCAGATTATGATTTCGGGAAAACGGTTGTTTTTGGCCATACCCCGTTTCAATCCCCTTTAATTGCAGCGAATAAAATAGGAATTGACACGGGAGCGTTTTCCGGCGGCAAACTTACATGCGTGGAATTGCCGGATGTAATAATCCATCAGGTTTAGCAATGAAAATTATCGAGTGTGTGCCAAACTTCAGTGAGGGCTGCAATCAGGCAACGATTGCCGCGATTGCCCGGGTCTTCGAATCTTTTCCCGCCGTCCGACTGCTTGACTTCAGCGGCGATGCCGACCATAACCGCAGCGTCTATACATTTCTGGGCAGAGCCGACGACGTGCTGGAAGCCGCCCTGGCCGCTTCCGGTCGAGCGCTGGAGCTTATCG
>DAOQVG010000175.1:0-4786 GCA_035341435.1 Smithellaceae bacterium | reverse complement strand
ATAAGATTATGCGTACTTTCCCCCGACCATATGGAACCGGGGACGGGCTCCGGCTTTGCTGCGGGAGGAGCGATAATATTGTCCGCGCGGATGTTTTCCGTTTTCGGCGCCAGACATCCGGCAAGCAGAAAAATAAGCGCCATTGATCCCGACAGCAAACAGATCTTTTTAATTATAAACATGAGCGATCCCCATCTTAATTTAAAAATCGACTTTTACCTTTGATTCTCCGACAACCCGGGCATAGATAATTTTATTGGAGGAGATATTGCGCACCCGGACAAAGGATCCTTCAACGCCGTCTTCTTCCGCCATGCCCATTGTTGTTATATTTATTGCGCCGCTGTCTAAAACAACCTGAACAATTCTGCCTCTCGTGACGGCATTGACTGCTTTGAGCATATTACCGGTAATTTCGGTATTCGGGCGAACAGCGAGGCACAGTGATTTGCCAATGACATCATTCATATCGGAAATTGAATTCAGGGGAATAGAACGCACCCATCGTTTTTGCAGCGAGATGTCTTCCGCAGCGACGACATGGTTCCTTCCCATGTTTTTTGTACTGACGACAAATTCCCGGAGCACTTCGATTCTCGCCCTAACCGGTTCCTCCCGGAACAGAACGCCGTTATTATATAATTTCAATACAAAATTTGTTTCTCCCAGATAATCCTCATTTCCTCTCGACTCGACTTTCCAGGTAACCTTTCCCTCAGGTATTGCGAGCTGCGGCAGCGCGGTGAGGATCTCAAAGCGCATAGAACCTTTTACCCAGGGCATATTTTTTTCAATATGCAAACCGACGGCTCTGTTTAACTTTTCCTGGTCGATTACTTTCTCCGCCGCAGCCTTTGCCGTTCCCCCGAAAAAAAGCAACCCGGCAATGACGCTGATAATTATTACCTGACCGACAGCCCGCTTCGACATTCTTTACCTCTTGAGATTATTGATGATCGACAGCATACTGTCCGCCGTTTGAATCGACTTCGAGTTAATCTCATAAGCCCGCTGACCGACGATCATCCGAACCATTTCATCGACCACATTAACATTGGACATTTCCAGAAAGTTCTGAGAAATCGTTCCGATACCATTCTCACCCGGATTGCCTACGGTGGGCTCGCCGGAAGACTCCGTCTTGACATACAGATTTCTGCCGATGCTGGACAATCCAGCCGGATTGATAAAAGTGGCCAGCTGGAGCCGGCCGGTTGCTAATGCCACACCGGATTGATCCAGAGCGCTCCAGGTTCCGCCGGAATCAACAGTAAAAGACACGGTCCCCGTAGGAATGGTAATAGAGGGAACAAGCTGCAGCCCCTCCGAATTGACCAGAACACCCGATGAATTGACTTTAAGGCTGCCGGCGCGGCTGTAAACGGTGGTGCCGTTATTGTCGAATTGAAAAAAACCTTCATTTTCAATTGCAAAATCAAATTTATTGCCGGTTTGCTGATAATCGCCCTGCGTAAATATTTTTTGTGTGGACATGGGCTTGACACCCATACCTACTTCAATACCGACCGGCAACTGTGTTCCCTGGGTGGTTTGAGATCCTGACTTGCTGGTCACCTGATACATGAGATCCATAAAATCAGCCCTGGACTTCTTGAAACCAACCGTGTTCACATTAGCCAGATTGTTGGCGACAACATCCTGCTCCAGCTGCTGAGCGGCCATACCTGTTGCCGACGTGTACATGGCTCTAATCATCTCTTCCTCCTTAAGCCAGTTTGCCTAATCTATTCGTGGATATTTTATCCATTTCACTCATAGTCTGAATAATTTTCTGATACGCTTCAAAAGAGCGGTTCACATCTATCATCTCCACCATTTCCTTGACGGCGTTGACATTCGATGCTTCCAGGTATCCTCCAGACACCCGACAAGTTTCATTTTTTTTCAGTTCTGCATTCCCTTCATCGATGAACCGGCCGCCTGCCCCGCGGGTCAACTGATCCGGTCTGCCAAAAGAAACTATTTTTAATTTCCCCGCCATAGTGCCGTCGACCATAATAGTACCGTCGGCATCAATATTTACTTCAGCCCCGTCAATAATCAACGGTCCTGCGTCCCCCAGAACTTTCGCCCCGTCCTTGGTGACCAATTCCTTATTTTTATTAAGAACGAAGCTGCCGTTGCGCGTATAGGTTGTACCGCCGTTTTCTTCGACGGTGAAAAAACCATCGCCCTCAATTCCCGCATCCAGCCGATTGCCGGTGGCCAGCAGTGTCCCCTGAGCAAAATCAATTCCCGTAGAGGTTGCTCCCAGATCAGAGCGGGCTCCTTCCTGGGCATCTCTTCCGGTCATTGCATAGTACAGATGTTCCGACTTGAATCCGCTGGTGGAGGCATTGGCAAGATTGTTAGCTATAAAATCCAGTTGAGTCAGTTTTCTGGCGCCCGCGACAGCAACTTCATTTATGTTGTATCCCATTTTTACCTCTCTCCCCCATTTGCCTCAGCATACTGCAATGGACATGCCATAAGCTGTAAATCGATACTCAGGGGGAAAAGTTCAAAAGGATGGAATTTCGAAAGCGCTGTCCGCGTTGTCTATTAAAATCATTTATCAACTACTTACACCGCTTCCTCCCTCATCCCGAGTATGAGCCGATGATTATAATTAGTGGTTCCTATATTTTTTTGAAAAAAATATTGACGGGAAATAATTGACCGAAAGGAAAATTTTTCCTTTTACGGAAAAGAAACTTATTTATGTCATTCAGAAATATTTTGCTGTCTTTGATTTTCATTGAGTGAATAGACAAAGGCGAGAATTTCGGCCACGGCCCGGTACAATTCCTCGGGAATTTCAGCGCCGACTTTCAGCTTGCTGAGTACTTGAATCAAATCGGGATCACTCTTGATGGGAACGCCGTTTTCGCCGGCAATGGCGATTATTCTTTCAGCGACCATGCCCTGTCCACTGGCGGTCACTTTCGGCGCGGCGTCCGTTGCACTGTCGTACTTTATCGCGGCAGCCTGGATGCGTTCCTGTTCTTGTTCTTTTTTCATTTTAATATGTCCCTACGCAAAAAAATTGACCAACTGATCGACAAAAAAAGATTGCCTTGCTAAAAATTCTTTTCTTGCCTCCGTTAATCCTTCTTCCTGCACGCAATCTATATAACCTATCCGATAGCCGGTCTGGGTCAGTGCATTTTTCAGTTCATCCAGATTATCGGCGATCAGATTTCTGATTTCTTCTCTTTCACATCTGATTACACAACTGATGCTTTCTGTCCGGAAATTGGCATTGGCGGCAATTTTTCCCAGAATATCCAGGTCCAGAAACAAGGCGACAGAGCATGATGAAAAATTCTTTTTCCCCTGTTCGTCCCTTCCGTCCGGTGTAATAAATATATCGGCTAAACGGAAGCCATCGGCCAAAGCCACCGGAATCTGCAATACAAGTCCGTTGTCGCTCTCCTGGAAAACCGAATTTATTACATGGCTTACTTCAATAGCCTTGAGAGCTTCACCGGCAAAGGCCATTATATTGTTAAGCTTTAACTTCAACTCCAAATCGGGCTGCGGATCTCCCCGGAGAATGTCGTTTGCCGCCGCCGTCAGTTTTAACAACAGCGCTTTTAAATTGTCATCGAACGGTTTGGAAATGCCTTTTGGTGAGGAATCTTTGACGGTTTGTTTTAACGAACTTTCCGGCAAGAGGCCTGTGCGGGAAGTGAAATCTTTTAGAAACAAGCGATTAGCTTTGGTCTGCCGGGAAAGGATTATGTCATCGAACAGTTTTATTAATTTCTTGACATCGCCTTCCAAAAAAGTTTCCGAAAGATCGATGTTTTTCAAAAGCCTGGCGATTCCGGCAAATTTACCAGCCACCTGCACCAGAGCCTCGGGATTTGCCCGCCACTGCAGCAGGTTTTCGTGAACAGCGGCGTTACCGCTTGAACTATTGCTTCCTATAACGTTTAAAACAATCTGCGGATGCAGGCTGTTGACTTTTACTGTGAGTTTTTCACCGATATTTAAAGGGGAGTTGCTGGTTGCCGGAATATGCCCATTTTTCAGAGCCACCGTGTATTTGTTGCCGGCCAATTTTCCCAGAACAGTTGCCTCCAGAGTCTCTCCCAGAACAACACTTTCCAGGGGCGTCTGGGAGGAGCGGGGTTCTAGGCCGTTATTGTTTATATTGTTGATTGAAGATATTGTTGGGACAAAAGACATCAGGCATTCTCATTGTTGATGCGGGAAAGATCGATAATCAATCCAATTTCCGCCTGGGTAAAACCGGTGACCCGCGCTGTTTCCTCCTCCGTATGACCGCTATTAATCATATTCATTACTTCCGTATATTTACTCCGGGAGAAGTCAGCAGTTCTGTTTGATCTGGTTGCATCTGTATTTTGAACCTCCTGCCGTGATTTTTCTAAAACTGATCTGACTCTTTTTTCTTTCAGCTCCAGCTCCAAAGCTATTTCCTTCAACGCCAGCCGACTTTGCTCCATTGCCTGCAGAAACCTGTCGGCGTTGGCCTGTGATTCAACAATCAGAGATTTTAATTCGGTTGTCATTTCGCGCAGCGGTTCGAGAGGCGGATTTTTAACGCCGACATTTACACGCCAAAGCAAAATAATGATCGCCGCGAATAAGAGCAGGTCAAGAACAATTTGCATAAACACAGGATTAAAGAAGTTCATTTTTAAACCTTGATATTGATATGTTCACCTTCTCCTTCGAATTCACCCTCTTCATTTACAGGAGCGCGGTCTTTGGAGTTCTGCTCCCTGCTCTGCCGGCCGCTTTCTCTTTCCTCTTT
>DAOQVG010000174.1:0-4796 GCA_035341435.1 Smithellaceae bacterium | reverse complement strand
CTTTTTCATGAATCCTTCATACTGTCTTGTCAATAAATGAGACTCCACTTGACCTGCTGTATCAACAGCAACACCAACAACAATCAACAAAGATGTCCCACCAAAATAAAACGGTATATTAAACTGAGTAATTAATATACTGGGCAATACACAAACAAGCGAAACATAAATAGCACCGCTGAAAGTCAGCTTTTCTAAAATATTTTCGATATATTCGGCTGTTTTTTTCCCCGGCCGGATTCCAGGTACGTATCCACCGAATTTCTTCATGTTTTCCGCTACATCATCAGGTTTGAAAGTTACGGCCGTATAAAAAAAACAAAAGAAGAATATGAAGGCCACATAAAGTACTTCATAACCTACCCGTCCCGGCGTCAAATACCCTGCGACTGTCTGCATCCAGCCCTGCGGGGCAAAATTTGCAATTGTGGCCGGAAACATAATTACCGATGACGCAAAGATCGGCGGTATAACTCCAGCCGAATTAATTTTAAGGGGCAGGTGCGTTGTCTGCCCGCCGTACATTTTACGTCCGACTATTCTTTTAGCATATTGTACAGGAATACGGCGTTGCCCTGCTTCTACAAAAACAATCGCTCCGATGACCGCAACCATCAAGATTATTATAAATAATACAACAAAAAAATTCAGTTCGCCGGCTCTGAACAAACTCCATGTGCTGGCAATTGCCGCGGGAAAACGGCAAACGATACCGGCAAAAATTATTAAAGAGATACCATTACCGATTCCCTTCTCTGTAATTGTTTCGCCCAGCCACATGATAAAGGCAGTGCCGGCCGTCAATGTTATCACCGTCATTATTATAAATGAGAATCCCGGCTGCAAAACAATCGGAGCTCCCGAAGGGCTGGCCATATGCTGCAATCCATAAGCAATGCCAAAGCCCTGAATCATACTCAAGGCTACTGTCCCGTAACGTGTATATTGGGTAATCTTACGCCGCCCCATCTCACCTTCTTTTGAAAGTTTTTCCAAATGGGGAATGGCGACGGTTAATAATTGCAAAATAATAGATGAACTAATGTATGGCATGATGCCCAGCGCAAAAATTGAAAACGCGCTCAAAGCACCACCGGCAAACATGTCCATTAGTCCGAGCATTGAACCGCGGGCTTGCTCAAAGAAAGCCAGCAAGGCGGCATTATCGATTCCCGGCGTTGGGATAAATACGCCAATCCGGTAAACAGCCAAAAGAAGGAATGTAAACAAAATCCTTCTTTGTAATTCCGGAATTTTAGAAACGCCTCCCAATCCTTCTAACAAATTACTTTACCTCTTCCACAGAGCCACCAGCAGCCGTAATTTTTGTTTTCGCAGCCTGGCTTATATTTGCTATCTTGACGGTAACGGGAAATTTTATTTCTCCCTTCGCCAATATTTTAATCTTTTCTCCTTGTTTCTTTACTAATCCACTAGCCAAAAGAGCTTCCTGATCAATTACAGCTCCTTCTGTAAATTTCCGACCCAAATCGGATAAATTTACGGCGACAAATTGTTCACGAAACGGATTACGAAAACCCCTCTTGGGAAGTCTCCGTGCCATCGGCATTTGGCCACCTTCGAAACCGGCGCGCACTTTACCGCCGGAACGAGCCTTTTGCCCTTTATCGCCTTTACCGGCTGTTCCACCCTGACCAGAGGCATCTCCGCGCCCTACGCGCTTTCTTTTTTTCGTTGCACCAACTGGAGCCTTTATTGAACCCAAATCCATATACTACTCCTTCGACTCTTCCACAGACACCAAATGAATAACTTTATTTATCATACCGCGATTTTGCGGAGTATCAGATAAAGTCACCGTCTTATTTATTTTGTTCAGCCCGATACCGCGTAAAACCTTCCGCTGCTTTTCGGGACGGCCTATTTCGCTCTTTATCATCTTTACTTTTAAAATATTGCCCACCTTAAGCTACCTCGCCGAATAATTTATGAATTATTTGCCTCTATTTGCGGCAATTTCCGCCGGATCTTTTAACTGGCATAGACCCTCAAGTGTGGCTTTGACTAAATTGTGCGGATTGTGAGAACCGAGACATTTTGTCAATATATTATGTACACCGGCAACTTCCAGTACCGCTCTCACGGCTCCACCAGCAATTAATCCTGTACCCTCTGATGCCGGCTTTAATAAGACCTTTCCGGCGCCATAGCTGCCAATAACTTCGTATGGAATTGTTTTGGCGACAACTGCGACTTTGACCATATTTTTTTTGGCCATTTCCATACCTTTGCGAATCGCTTCCGGTACTTCGTGCGCTTTGCCTAAACCAGCACCTATTTTGCCATTGCCGTCGCCGACAACAACGATTGCACTAAATCGAAATCGCCTTCCCCCTTTAACAACTTTCGCCGTCCTGTTTATGGCTATAACTCTGTCAAGGAGCTCTGCATCTTTCATTTCTTTCTTATCCAACGATTTTTCCCTTATCATGTTTATTATAATGTCCAAATATTGAATTTAAAATTTAAGACCATTTTCCCGTGCACCATCGGCTAATGCTTTCACGCGACCATGATAGAGAAATCTACCTCTATCAAAAACAACTTTATCTACACCCATATTTATTAAACGTGTTGCAATCAGTTTACCTACTTCTTTGGCTACTTCCGTCTTTTTCTTGCCTTTGATTTTTTCAGCCAAATCTTGGCACAAAGTGGAAGCTGTCGTCAGTGTAGTTCCTTGAACATCGTTTATAGCTTGAGCATAGATGTGCCTGTCTGACCGAAACACTGAAAGACGAGGTTTTTCCTGGGTGCCGGCAATTTTGCCCCTTACTCTTTTTTCCTTCTTTTCTCTTATCCTAATTATTCTCTTGGAAGCCAATGTTCCACCTCTTTACTGCAATATTAATTTTTTACTGTTTATTATTTAGCGGCCGATTTACCAGCTTTACGCCTGATATATTCACCCGCATATTTAATACCTTTACCCTTATAAGGTTCAGGTTTTTTCAGCGCACGAATTTCTGCAGCAACTTTTCCCACCAATTGCTTATCAATGCCGGATATTATTATGTTTGTCTGTTTGTCGACTTTAACATCAATTCCTTCCGGAATAGCATATTGAACCGGACTTGAGTAACCGACGGCTAATTTTAAATTTTCGCCTTCTATTTCCGCACGATAACCAACGCCGGATATTTCCAGGTTTTTTACGAATCCTGTACTCACACCGGTTACCATATTGTCAATCAAAGTTCTGACCAATCCATGATAAGACCGCATGGTTCTGTCCTCTGATTTTCTTTGGACAACCAGATTTCCCTCATTCATTACCATGCTAATTCCTTCCGGCAGCTTGGAGGAAAGTGTTCCCTTGGGACCTTCTACTTTAACAATACCGTCATTTTCGCTGATTTTAACATTCTGCGGAAACGCAACCGGCTTTTTACCTATTCTCGACATGAGCAAGCACTCCTGCTTAATATCTTTTATTTCAACTACCAAACATTACAAATGACTTCGCCACCAACGTTCTGCTCGCGAGCTTCCTGATCAGTAATTACTCCTCGCGACGTCGAAAGAACAGAAATTCCGTATCCGTTCAATACCTTTGGAATACTGTCAGCTTTTACATAAACTCGTCGCCCCGGCTTACTAATTCTGGTTATACCTGTAATCACCGTTCGCTTGTTGTCCGGATACTTAAGGACGATCTTCAACATCTGTTGCCCTTTATCATTTTTCACATTCTCAAAACCCACAACATATCCGGACTTTTTAAGCACTTTGGCTATGTTCAGGTTTATTTGTGACATGTAAACATTTACACTTTTGAAGCGAGCCTTATTAGCATTCCTAATTCTTGTAAGCATATCGGCAATAGGATCAGTCATCCCCATGCTTTTTCTCCTTAGACCAAAATATTTACCAACTCGATTTTATTACACCCGGTAACTCACCCTGCAAGGAAAGTTTTCGCAAACATATTCGACACATATCAAATTTTCTGTAATATCCCCGCGGCCTCCCGCATATCGGGCAGCGGTTATATGCCCGGACAGCAAACTTAACTTTCCTTTTGGCTTTTGCAATTAATGACTTCTTTGCCACACTAAATTCCTCCGGATATTCCTCGATTAATTCTTAAATGGTACACCCATCAGCTTTAACAACACTCTGGCTTCGGCGTCAGTTTTTGCCGAGGTCACGATGGTTATATTTAGACCCTTGACTTTTTCCACTTTGTCGTACTCAATTTCCGGGAAGATGATTTGCTCCTGCAGCCCCATGGAGAAGTTTCCTCTACCGTCAAATGAATTGGAAGGTATTCCGCGAAAATCTCTTACCTTCGGCAAAGCGACATTAACCAAGCGATCAAAAAATTCATACATTACGTTTTTTCGCAGAGTAACCGAGCAGCCAATGGGCATTCCCTGCCTTAATTTGAATGTTGCAATAGATTTCTTGGCCTTTGTTATAACCGGTCTCTGACCTGTAATCATTGCCATCTCCTGCACGGCGCCATCAATAATTTTAATATTCTGGATGGCTTCTCCCAGGCCCATGTTGACGACAATTTTTTCTATTTTGGGTACCTGCATCGGATTTTTGTACTGAAACTCTTTGACCAGTGCAGGAAAAACATTTTTTATGTAAAATTCTTTTAATCTTGCCATTTTATTAACCTACATTGATGACTTCACTGCATTTACTGCAGATGCGTACCTTTTTCTTTCCATCTTCAAGGACCTTATTTCTCACCCGTACACCCGCGTTGCATTTCTTACAGTACAAAGCAACTTTTGAAACATGCAGAGGTCCCTCTTTTTCCA
>DAOQVG010000173.1:0-4799 GCA_035341435.1 Smithellaceae bacterium | reverse complement strand
AGATGCCTTCATTCCGGAAATTATCGATCCGCAAAGCGGCGCCCTGCTGCCCCCCGGCAGCGAAGGCGAACTGGTGCTGACGACGCTGACCAAAGAAGCCTTTCCGATGATTCGTTACCGCACCGGTGATATTACCAGACTCGATTATACTCCCTGCGCCTGCGGCAGAACTCTGGCGCGAATGCAGAGAGTGCAGCAGCGTTCCGACGACATGCTCATTATCCGCGGGGTGAATGTGTATCCTTCCCAGATCGAAGAAGCAATCGTCGACGTCGCCGGGGGCCAGGCCCCCTGCCAGATTGTTGTTGATCGCCGGGGCGCGATGGACAGTCTCGAAATATTAATTGAGGTTACCGATAAAATATTTTCCCTGGAATTGCAGAAGCAGCGTTCTTTCTTGGAAACGGTTAAAAAACGCATCAGCTCCGTGACCGGCATTGGCGTGTCCGTAAGACTGGTCGAAGCCAATAGTTTACCTCGAACGGCGGGAAAGATAACGCCGGTGGTGGATAACAGGCAATTCTAATCAACCATAATTTGGCGACCTCGTAAAAAGGTCGCAGGCAAGGTGCGCAAATACCGAGGAATGAAGCGTACTTATGGTACGTTGCAGTGACTAAGGATGACGCGCAACGCAGCATCCGGCCTTTTTACGAGGCCGTCAATATTTGCTTGTCACAACAATGAATATTCTGTAATAAACAAAGGGCGACATCCGCCGCATCCTGACATTTTAATTAATTCGATCCTCTGTCATGGAAAGGAAGAAATATGGGAGAAGGAATTGGTGACTATACAAAAAACATGGTCGATTTACGCAGGCACATGTGGATGGCGGGAGTGGAAGTGGAATTGCGCCGCCTCATCTGGCAAATTGCCGTGGTCGGCAAATATATTTCCGCCAAAATTCACGAAGCCAACCGTAAGCTCGCGGGATTTAAAAACATTTATGGAGAAGAACAGCTTTCCCTGGATCGCAGTGCGGATGAAATCCTGAAAAATCAATTGCAATTCTCCGGTTTTGTCCGGGAATATGCATCGGAAGAGCAGGAACAGATAATTCAGATCGGCAAAGGCCATGAAAAATATATTGTCACGGCTGACCCGCTGGACGGCTCTTCGCTGGTCGATACCAATCTGGCCATCGGCACGATTATCGGCATTCACAAGGAATCGGTTTTTGATACCGGCAAAAACACGATGGTCGCCGCTATCTATATTACTTACGGCCCTCTGATTACAATGGTTTATTCGGCGGGCTTCGGCTCCCACGAGTTTGTGCTCAATCGGGAAGGCGAATATGTTCTTTCGCAGAACAACATTAAACTGAAAGAGAAAGGTTCGATCTTCTCCCCCGGCGGTCTGCGCAATGAATGGACGCCGGAGCATCTGAAATTCATTGAAGCACTGGAACAAGACGGCTACAAACTGCGCTACAGCGGCGGATTTGTACCGGATATCAACCAGGTGCTGATTAAAAAAGGAGGATTGTTCACCTACCCGGCCCTGCAGAAAGCGCCTCAGGGCAAGCTGCGGCTGCTGTTTGAACTGCAGCCCATGGCGTTTATTATGGAGCAGGCAGGCGGGCGGGCGACCGACGGCAAAGAAGATATTCTGTCTTTAAAAGTACAAAATGTTGATCAGCGTTCGCCAATTTATATCGGCAGCACCACCGAAGTTCAAATGGCTCAACAATTTTTGCCCTAGCAGATTCCGTTGTTGTTGCGAACGGAAAATTGAACTTCCTGCCGCTGTAAATAACGTTACAGCATAAATCTACATTAAAGGAGCTCTGATGATTTACGAAAGCAAGGATCAATTAAAAAGCAAATGTTCCCCGATTATTCAACTCGACGGCGGTGATGTCCGTATTCTGGACGAGGAAAAGCTTAAAAGTGAATTGATTGATGACTTGATTTATACAGCGGTCTTCAGCCCGGATAAGGCCACGGCCGAAGCCGCCTGCTGGCTTATTCGCCGCTCTGCCGCCGCCCTGGGAATAATATCTTCTTCCATCCAATTCCTCTATGAGGCAATGGGACGCGGTGAAGTAAAGGGTTTTACCGTTCCGGCGATCAACCTGCGGGCAATGACGTATTACAGCGCTCAGGCCGTATTCCGTGCGGCTCTCAAAGGCCAGGTGGGCCCGGTTATCTTTGAGATTGCCCGTTCGGAAATTGATTATACCCAGCAAAGGCCTCTGGAATATACCTGCGCCGTCATGGCGGCTGCCATTAAAACCGGTTATTCGGGGCCGGTTTTTCTGCAGGGAGATCATTTTCAGATCAATGCCAAAAAATTCGCCGCCGATCCCGCCAAAGAAACACAGGCGGTAAAAAATCTGATCTGGGAAGCAATTGAAGCCGGCTTCTACAATATTGACATTGACACATCAACCCTCGTGGATTTAAGCCGGAAAACGGTTCGGCAGCAGCAGGAAACCAATTACACTCTGGCGGCGGAATTGACAACAATGATCAGGGATCTGGAACCGGAAGGCATTTCCATTTCCGTGGGCGGCGAAATCGGCGAAGTCGGCGGGAAAAACAGCACCATTGAAGAACTGCAAGCCTTCATGGAAGGCTATCTGGAAACCCTCAAAAAAGATAATCAAGCAGCTACCCCTATCAGCAAGATCAGCGTTCAGACGGGAACAGCGCACGGAGGTGTTCCGCTGGCCGACGGCAGTATAGCGGAAGTTAAAATTGATTTTGATGTTTTGGAAAAACTGTCGGAAGTTGCCAGAAAACAGTACGGTTTAGCCGGTGCGGTGCAGCATGGCGCATCCACGCTGCCGGATGAAGCTTTTGATAAATTTCCGGCCGTGGGCACTGCTGAAATTCATCTGGCCACCGGTTTTCAGAATATCGTTTATGACAGTCCCGACTTTCCTCAAGACCTGAAAGATCGAATTTATAACTACTTAAAGACGGATTTGAAGGAAGAGTGGAAAGAAAAGGACACCGCAGAACAGTTCATTTACAAAACCCGGAAAAAAGGCTGCGGCCCGTTCAAGCCGGAGATGTGGAATCTGCCGGCGCCGACGCTCCAGAAACTGGGCGACCAGTTGGAGAAACAACTTTCCTTTTTATTCGATAAGCTGAAAGTTAATTCCACATACGAACTTCTGAAACAATATGTTCAGCCGGTGGATGTCAGCGTGGAAATGCCCGCAGCTTTAAAAGGGTAAACTTTTGATAAATGAAGGCGGCAATCCTCGAAAAAATAACGAATATTAAAGACAACAAACAGCCTCTGAAAATGGTTGACTTGCCCGTGCCGGAAATTGGTGACCGGCAAATACTGGTTCAAGTCTCCGCCTGTGGTGTTTGTCATACCGAACTGGATGAAATTGAAGGCCGGACACCGCCGACGAAACTTCCCTGTATCCTGGGGCATCAGGTAGTCGGCACAGTCGTTGACCGGGGAGCGGAAGCCCACAAATTCTCCATCGGCGACCGGGTCGGGATAGGCTGGATCAATTCTTCCTGCGGGTCTTGCGAATACTGCCTTTCCGGCATGGAAAATCTCTGCAGGGATTTTCAGGCCACCGGTCGGGATGTTCCCGGCGGATACGCGGAATTTACGGCCGTTGCGGAAAAATTCGCCTTCGCCATTCCCGATATATTCACCGACGCCCAGGCGGCGCCGCTGTTATGCGCCGGAGCCATAGGTTATCGTTCCCTCCGGCTGGCAAATTTAACGAACGGCTCCAATCTCGGCCTGACAGGTTTCGGCGCTTCCGCGCATCTGGTCCTCAAAATGGTACGCCATCTCTATCCCCAGTCCCAGGTATTTATTTTTGCGCGGAAGGAACCGGAACGCCGCTTTGCCCGCGAGTTGGGGGCTGTCTGGGCGGGGGACACGGATGAGGAATGCCCGCAAAAACTGCACGCCATCATCGATACAACCCCGGCCTGGAAACCGGTTGTCGAAGCGATGAAAAACCTTGCTCCCGCCGGAAGATTGGTCATCAACGCCATCCGCAAGGAAGACGCAGACAAAAATTATCTTTTACAACTTGATTATGCCCGGCATATGTGGCTGGAAAAAGAAATAAAAAGCGTGGCCAACGTCGCGCGCCGGGACATTGCAGAATTCTTGTCGCTGGCTGCTCAAATACCGCTGGAGCCGGAATTTGAAGAATATCCGCTTGCCGAAGCCAATCGCGCCCTGCTCGAATTAAAAGAAGGCAAAATCCGCGGCGCCAAAGTTCTAAAAATCTTATAAAATCTTTCCCACCAATCCATTAAAGTATTCAAAAGGATGTGACGATAAAATCCGCGGCTGCAATTACAGCGCCGTGTGTCTTTTTTCCACGTTCATTAAATTCGTGGATAAAAAGTTATGACACCCTGATTATGCCACTTGCGTTCTGACGTTACCTTAGCGACTGTTGATAATATTCTACCTTCAAATTCAGGGTCTTAAAATTCACAATGTAATATAACAGCGACCTGAAGTTTCAGGTTTAAATCTGACCAGATCAAGGAGAATATCTATGAAATCATGGAAATTGAAGTCGAAGATGATGGTGATTTTTGCAGTCTTTACACTAACCTTTGCAACGATAGGCTTATACACGCTCTTCACCGTCCACAGTCAGGTAATCGTAACCGCTCATCAGAAATTAAAGGGTGATTTAGCGATGACCAAAGCCATGCTCAACGAAAAATACCCCGGGGAATGGTCTCTGCGGGGAGACAAATTGTTCAAAGGCGAAACGCAAATGAACGACAATTTTGTCATGATTGATAAGATCGGCGGCAGGAAAGAGCACAAACCGTCGCTTCGCATGG
>DAOQVG010000172.1:0-4807 GCA_035341435.1 Smithellaceae bacterium | reverse complement strand
CCCGACCAGCCGCTCGTGAAAAGAATGTCATAGGTGTGGATATGTTTCCACTCTCCTTTCTGTTCCGCCCAGAGCTCCAGCTCCAGGACATCTTTCACAACGATGAAACAAATCTGCTTTGGAGGGTAGGGTACACCGGCGCGCTGGAAATGTGGTTTTATGCGGGCCTCGGCTTTTAGACCTATCCGTTCGATCACTCTCCTGACGCCCGGATCTTCGTAAGGCAGGGTGTCCGATGAGTTCGAAAATGCGACGCCGTGAAAGTACGGAAGAACAATTAAAAATAGACAGGAGGCAACAACGACGGTGAGAAGGTTGCCAAAGCTTTTGTATGCCATATTATTTGTATCTGCTTAAAAAAATGTTTTCATTCCTTGCAAATTTGCGGGCCCGACATTATTAATGCCGGAGGTATTTAAAAATTAAAAATGAAGAAAGGTCATCGCAAGTAAAATGATCGGCTTTTATAAATCTTTTTTTCAATTTCTCACAAGAACATTTTTTCTGTTTTTGTTGTTCGCCCTGATCTTTCCGGCATCCGGGGCAAGTGCGAAGATTTTTCCCTTATCACCGAGTACAAGGCTCGTGGGAGCCGTCAGCACCTACACGGTGAAAGAGGGAGAGTCTCTTATTGAGATCGCCCGAAAATTTGATCTTGGGTATAATGCGATTATCCAGGCCAATCCCGGTATTGATCCCTTCGTGCCGGGAGATGGGATAAGTGTTACTATTCCATCCCGCTGGATACTGCCTTCCGTAGAATCTCAGACGGGAATAGTCATTAATCTTTCCGAGTTCAGACTCTATTATTTTTTTGGAAAAGCTGATGCGAGATTTGTGCAGACATTTCCCGTGGGCATCGGCAGTGAAGGGCATGAAACTCCCCTTGGAGTATTTAAGATAATTGAAAAGACCGCCAATCCCGCCTGGTATGTTCCCAAATCAATCCAGTTGGAAAATCCCGCCCTGCCCAAGGTGGTTCCTCCGGGGCCCGACAATCCGCTGGGCACGCATGCTTTGAGGTTGTCCAACCCAAGCGTTCTCCTTCACGGCACCAACAGACCTTTCGCCGTCGGGAGAATGGACAGTCATGGCTGCCTGAGACTTTACCCTGAAGATATTCCGATACTTTTCATGCTTGTGTCCAAAGGTACTACAGTTACTATTGTGCGTCAGCCCATCAAAGTGGTCGTTGAAGTCGACAGGGTGTATATGGAAGTCCACAACGACCCTTATGTGGAAGTAACATTGCAGGATGTCGCCAATCTGCTGATCCGGAAAGGTTTGCTGGGAAGGGTGAATGCGGTAAAAATGCGTGAAGTGTTTAATAAAAAAGACGGGATACCTGAAGATATCACCTATTAATTTATCGTGGGGCCCCTGAATTTCCGCTCGCCGGGGCCCCACGAAACGGCCTATTTCCTCTGGTGCAGTTCAAAAGCCTTTTCAGCTTTCTTGGCTGCTGCTTCAGCTCTTTTTGCCGCCGCCTCGGCTCTTTGAGCATCGTTTTCACTCTTGCTGGCGCAGTCCCGGGCAGTCTGTAAAGCTTTTGCAGCATCAGCCTTAGCTTTTTCAGCATCAGCTTTATTAGACGCGCTGCTGGCTTCCAATTTATTGATTCTGTCTGCCAACGCGTCGTTCTGTTCCTTCACGTAACTCTTTGATGCGCAGCCATAGGAGAAGGTCACCAGAAAACTCAACAACACCATAATCACAACTGATTTTTTCATAATATTCGCCTCCTGTAAAAAATAAATTTTCTCTATTTTAAACAAAATAAATAATTAGTAAATATTTTATTTGCATTGTTGTAACTAAGATATGCTTGACATGTCGGCTTGCATTTTCTATGCTCATTTTACGGAAAATAAGTTTTTATGAAGTACGGGAGCATTTTTTCATGACTTTTCATATAAGTAGACGTTTTTTCCTCAAAGGCGCGCTTTTTACAACCGCCCTTACCCTTTTCCAACCGGGACACTTACTGGCTAATATTCCCAGCGAAAGAGAGTCTTCGGGCCGATTGAAACTTTACAACATCCACACCGGCGAAAAAATCAACACTGTCTATCGAACCAGGGATGGTCAATACAACAGCCAGGCCATCGAGGAACTGAACTGGCTGTTGCGCTGCCATTACACAAACGAGCCGCACCCTATCGACCTCAAAACTGTAGAGTTTCTTGACCGCGTAAGCACCAGGCTTGGCGGCGGTCGCGAAATTCATATCATCAGCGGCTACCGTTCGCCGAAATACAACAACTTTCTTTTGAGCAAAGGCCGCAAAGTGGCGAGGCACAGCCTGCACCTGGAAGGCCGGGCACTCGATATTCGCATCCCGGGCGCTGACCTGTCCGACGTCCGACGCACCGCAGTCGCATTGCGCACTGGCGGCGTTGGCTATTATCCGGGAAGCAATTTTGTTCATATCGATTCAGGAGTATTCCGCACCTGGTAGTCCATCATTAAAAAATATCTGTAAACAAACATAATTGTGCGTTTAAGGAGAGATGCCCGCCGCCGGAACAATATTCTGCACGGCAGATGGAAATATTGTCCAACGAAAATGAAAGGTTTGCTGGAATGAGAAAATTATCTCTGTTAATAGTTTGCCTGTTATTATGGGGTTGCGCACCTGCCGCAAACCGGATACCGCACGGGAAAACGGAAGCGGATTGGGAATTTGACAGAAAATGTTGTCTCGTTAAATCGGGAAGGGTGGAAGGGTTTTTATTGACTGATCCGGTAAATCTTTTCTTGAATATCGAGCGCAACAAAAAATATAGGGAATGTATCGAAGAACTGGGCTGGATTGAATAATTCCAATTCTAAATCAAGCGCTATCTTTGTTGGCCCTTCGGCAGGCTCAGGGCAGTCTTAAAGCTGATAGTCAATCATGGTGAGATTGTCGAACCACGCCTCGTCGCCTCTGTCCCCCGCTGGCGGGGGTAGGGGGTGGTTGCCGCCGCGATATCATCATTGATTTAGAAATGGAATAATTTGTATCGTAAGGGAGAATTTTAATGAAAAAGTACGCTGTCCTGTTGCTGATAGTTTTGTTTTTGGCAGGCTGTCAGGCTGCTGAAGATAAGAAGACAGACAAGGTCAAAGCTGATGCGCCTGTCCTGGAACTGGAGGCGACCAGACTTGCCGCCGACTATGCGGAAAATGAAGCGGCGGCGGATGATAAATATAAAGGTAAAATTGTCGTGGTTAAGGGGAAAATATATCAGATGGGCAAGGACCCGCTGGGTCAGCCTTTTATTGTCATCGGGGGGCGCGCCTTCGGACATGGCGGCGTGCAATGTGTATTTGCCAGGGGCAAGGATGATTCATTGGCCGCACTCGCCAAAGGGAAGGAAGTTCGTGTGCAGGGCAAAGTCGGCGGCAAAGTTGTTTTTGTGCGGGTGGAAGATTCGTCGTTGCAATAGTTGGCGACCTCGTAAAAAGGCTGGATGCTAAGAAAATACGGCGTATGCCGGAGGCGCTAAATCCCTCCCCGTGTCAAGCACTGGGCAGGCTATGCAGCGTAACCTAAGTACGCTTCATTCCTCGGTATTCAAGTGCCTTGCCTGCGGCCTTTTTACGAGGTCGCCTGAAAGTTGTTAATTTTACGGCTTTTTACGCGTTCATCATAGTTGACTAATTTAATTTGATGTTGTATCAACAAATTAATTGCGTTTAATACTGGAAAAACCGATGAAATTGATGCATAAAGACACTAGCAGAATTTCACAATGCCGTTGGCGGAAAACAATTTGACAACTTTCAGGGTTGTTGCAGAGAAACAAACAAGAATATCAAACTTAATGTTACGAGTTAATAACGGGAGCATATAATATGCCTGACTACTGGATAAAAATTAGCGAAATCGAGCACGAAGATCTTAATCGTCACCATTACCTGGTTACGGCGGAAAGCGAAAGCGAAGCGAAAAAATCAGCTCTGAAGTTCATGGAGCGTTTTATTGACGACGATGATAATCCGGAAAGAATCGAAAACGGATATACGTTTTACAACAATGAAATTATTGTTCGGCTTGATTCCATAAAAGAAACGACAAAGGAAAAATTCAAGGACTTTCTGCTCAAACTCCACACGATTGACATGACATAATAAAAAAATAGAGCTTTTTGGCAATAAGTAAAAGTCTCATTAATTTCAAATTAAGGGGAGGAAAGACCATGGCTAAATTGAATGATGTAATGAAAGAAATGATCAAAGGACAGCAGGCTTGGGTAGCGACAAGCGGTGCTGATGGAAAAGCCAGTTTAGCAATAAAGGGCAGTGCAAGAATAGTTGATGATGAACATATCGCCTTCTTCGAGTTGATGGGCAACAGAACCTGGGCTAATGTTCAGAAGAATCCCTGGGTAGCCATTGCCGTATCCGACGTGAGCAAATTTAAGGGCTATCGATTTGAAGGCAATGCCGAAATAATCACCTCGGGCCCACTTTTTGACGAAGCTGTGAAACTGGCTACGGCATTGAAGATACCTGTCCCTCCCAAGGCGGCTATAAAAGTAAAAATTGAAGAAATTTATGATCTCGGCAAAGCCGGCAAGAAAGTATCTTAAGTTTGAATTCAGGCTGTACCCGGGCGCTGTTTCCAAAGGATTGCCCGTTTTTATGAGCAACCGGTCTTCCGGATGATGTAAGAAAATTTATACGGGGCGGGGCCTTCTTTCGGGTCCCGCCATTATTATAAGGTTTAGTCTATGTTTCGTCAGATTCTTATTCCGACAGATTTCACCGAAAAGCTTGCCGGCCCTCTGGAGATGGCATCTGACCTTGCGAGAAAATATAA
>DAOQVG010000171.1:0-4824 GCA_035341435.1 Smithellaceae bacterium | reverse complement strand
AGGCGAAGGACATGCCGTTGTTGAGATGTCTGGTCAGCAGCAAAACATCGCCCTGCTGACCGGTCGACGACTGGAAATCGAAGGCCGCCGGCTTCCAGCCCAGATGTGATTTGACGCGGCTCCAGTAGGCGGTTTGAAATAAAATGTCCGTGGGATACAATGCCCGTATCTTCTTTGGTTGTATGTTAATCTTCATTTACAAGAACTCCGCTGCCTGACCTGCGCCTTTATGCTGAAGATATTCAACAGGTTTTTCGGTTTGCCGGCGATGACGTCAGTAATTGCGAACGTTGTGGCCGGAGGCAATGGCTGAATTTTTTACTTAACAATTAAATGGTTAATAATTAAATAGTTGACAAAATACCCGATGTAAATAATCATAAAATGCACTGTTAATGCCTATGTAAAATAGGCATTAAATGAAATGTACGAGTTGGCAATCAAGGGGGTAAATATGACGGAGCGAAATGACAGCCTGGAAATTGCATTGCAGGAGCGCATCAAGGAATTGAATTGTCTGTATGAAATGGCGCGCCTGGCGGAACGCCACCACGGTTCGCTGGAAGGCTTTCTCCAGGATCTCGCCGACCTGCTTCCTGCTTCCTGGCGTTATGCGGAAACCGCCTGCGCACGCATCACCTTTGAGGGGGAAACCTTCGCCAGCAGGCAGTTGAAATGGACCGACTGGCGGCAATCCGCGCAAATCCGGATCGGCGACGAGCTCGTGGGCGATGTTACGGTTATTTATTGGGAAGAGCATCCGGCGGCTGACGAGGGACCGTTTCTGAAGGAGGAAAGAACTTTGTTGGAAGGAGTTGCCCAGCGCATCGGGGAAATCGCCGTACGGTTCATGGCGGAGCAGGACTTGCAGGAAAACAACAGGCAGCTTCTGCTGGAAAGGCAAGCGCTCCAGGAAGCAAATACGGCGCTGAGGATTATTCTGGCCAACATCGAAGACGAGAAAAAAAGAATTTATGAAAACATACAGTTGAATGTCGAGAAGGTAGTTATGCCGATTCTCCACGCCCTGACGCCCGCTGTGGCGAAAAATAAGCTGAAATACATTGACTTGCTAAAGACCGGTCTGGAAGAAATCACCCTGCCCTTTGTAAGCCGGAATATTCATAGCTATCGCTCTCTGACACCCGTGGAAGTTAATATTTGCAACATGATCCGCAACGGATTGCGGACCAAGGAAATAGCCCAGCTGCGGGGCGTGTCCACCGCGACTATTAACCGGCACCGCGAACACATTCGTCGAAAACTTAAAATTACAAACCAGCAGGTCAATCTGACCAGTTACCTGCAATCGCTGGCAGCGCCGGAATCGTTTTCTCGTCCCGAAGAAAGCAGATAAAATTTCAGTGGTTGTCGCCGGCATTTCTTTCTTTGTGCCTGGAAAGAGCAGGCGGCTTCGTGCCGCTCAAACGGTGAAATTTCAATCTTGTTTTACCCGTCAATTTCTGGTAGTCCACAAAGCACGGACATAAAGATGAAAGAAATTCTTACAGTTTCACAACTTAACAGCAATATCAAAGACCTTCTCGAGGAAGTGTTCGGTTTTGTCTGGGTCGAAGGCGAAATATCCAATCTGCGCCGACCCCAGTCCGGCCACACCTACTTTACGCTGAAGGATGATAAAAGCCAGATCCGGGCTGTTTACTTTAAGCCTTTCGGCCGGCCGAAGTATCGGCCGGCCGATTTTGAACTGGAAGAAGGTTTGAGCGTGGTATGCCGGGCGCGTCTGAGCGTCTATCTGCCGCGCGGCGAATATCAGTTAATCGTCGAATCAGTGGAACCGCGCGGTGTTGGAGCGCTGCAGAAGGCTTTTGAACAGCTCAAAGCCCGGCTTGCCGCCGAGGGTTTGTTCGACGAACGCCATAAAAAAAGCATCCCTTTTCTGCCGCAAAAAATTGGTGTTGTTACCTCACCCACCGGTGCGGTAATAAAAGACATTCTCCATGTGGCCCGCCGCCGTTTTCCCTCCGTAGACATACTGATCGCGCCGGCCCGCGTGCAGGGAGCGGAGGCGGCAGATGAAATAATTCAGGGTTTAAGGAAATTGCAGGCTGCCGGCAATATCGATGTTATCATCATTGCCCGCGGGGGCGGTTCTCTGGAAGATCTTGCGCCCTTCAATGACGAAGCGTTGGCGCGGGAAATTTTCCGCTGCCGAATTCCCGTGATCGCGGCGGTCGGTCATGAAACGGACTTTACGATTTGTGATTTTGTTGCGGATCTGCGGGCGCCCACTCCGTCCGCCGCCGCGGAACTGGCGGTTCCTGATGCCGCGGAATTGACCGCAAGGATGCGGGATTTGCAAACAAGACTTCTTTTCGGCTGCCGGCGTCTTGCCGCCGACAAGCTTTCGCACATGATCGAATTGCAGGAAAGACTTAAAAATCCACGTCTTATTTTAGTTGACCTGCAGATCCATCTCGATGATTTACGGGAAAGGTCACAGGGAGCCTGGCGGCGGACAACGCAATCCCTGAGCAATGGAATCCGGCAAATGGAGATCCGGCTGCAGCACCGTAATCCGCAGGACATCATTGCCGAAAAAAGATTTTTATTGAATAATTACCAAAAGGATATACTAAATAGTTATAATACCATGCAGACGGCTCGCAAAGAACGGCTGCAGAAGAATCTGGCGCTCTTGAATTCCCTGAGCCCGCTGAATGTTCTGGAAAGAGGCTACAGTATTACGCGCAGTTTCGCCACCGGCGGAATTATCAGGGAGGCGGCGCAGCTGGAATGCGGCGAAGCGGTGAATGTTCAATTGTCAAAAGGCGGCTTTCAGGCTAAAGTAGAAAAGATATATGCGGAGTAAAAATGGCTAAGGAAAAATTTGAAGACGCGTTGAAAAAACTGGAAGATATCGTAAAAAAAATGGAAGCCGGTGATCTGCCGCTGGAGGAAGCGCTCAAATCTTTTGAAGAAGGAATTAAATTGATACACTTCTGCCAGTCCAAATTGAATGAGGCCGAGCGGCGCGTCGAACTACTTCTGGGAAACGAGAATTCCCTGCAGATGCAAAAATTTGATGGAGAAAACGGTGTTTAAAGACATGGACGCATTCCTGGAAGCGTACTTGCGGGACAGGCGCAGAATCGTCGAAGAAGCGCTCTTTAAGTATCTGCCGGCGGAAAACAATACGCCGGCGGAAATCTACAAGGCTGTCCGCTACAGTGTTTTTGCCGGCGGGAAGCGCATTCGGCCGATCCTCTGTATGGCGGCGGCGGAAGCCTGCGGTGGAGATATAGCGTCGTCGATGCCGGTTGCCTGCGCCCTGGAATTGATCCACACATATTCGCTTATCCATGATGATCTGCCGTCTATGGACAATGATGATTTCCGGCGCGGCAAACCGACCTGCCACAAGGTTTATGGAGAAAATATCGCCATACTGGCCGGTGATGCACTTTTAACCGAGGCGTTTGTTCTGCTGTCTCAGGCGGAAAAAAATAGTTTACCGGCGGAAAGACGACTGGCCGCCATTCACGAAATCGCTCAGGCGGCGGGAATCGCCGGAATGGTGGGCGGGCAGACACTGGATGTGCTTTCGGAAAAATCCAGCCCCGATCTGGAAGTGCTTCAGCAGATACACCGGCGCAAAACGGGAGCGCTGCTGCAGGCGGCTGTGGTTTCGGGAGCAATTATATCCGGCGCTCCCCTCGATAAAATTACGGCGCTCGCCGATTACGGCATGAATATCGGAGTTGCCTTTCAAATTGCCGATGATATCTTAAATGTCGAGGGCGACCGGAAATTGATGGGAAAAGAAACGGGCAGCGACAAGGCGCTCGGCAAGGTTACTTATCCGTCCCTGATGGGGATGGATTATGCCAAACAGGAATTGCAAAATCATGTGGACAAGGCGATTATCTGTCTTGCCGCTTTTGATAAAAGAGCGCTGCCGTTGCGGCAGATCGCCCGCTATATTATGGAAAGGAAGTCCTGAGTATTCGTTTTAATGATTGTGCCCGTCTTACGTACGGCATAACTTAATAATATCAGAGGTGTTTGTATTTTGGTCAAACAACAGGAAGCAGCAGACTACAGTATTTTACCCAATATAAATTATCCCGCGGATATCCGCAAACTTAATATCGCCGAGTTGAACAAACTGGCACAGGAAATAAGAAAAATGATCATCGACACGGTGGCGTCATCCGGCGGCCACCTGGCTTCTTCGCTGGGCACTGTGGAATTAACCCTTGCTTTGCATTACGTTTTTGATACGCCGGAGGACAAGATTGTCTGGGATGTCGGCCATCAGGCGTACGCCCACAAAATTATCACCGGGCGCAAGGATGTTTTTTCCACTTTGCGGACAAAGGGCGGCATCAGCGGCTTTCCCCGGCGGGAAGAGAGCCCTTACGATACCTTTAATGTCGGCCACAGCGGAACTTCCATCTCGGCCGCCACCGGATTTGCTGAAGCCAATTGTCTCAAAGAAAACCACCGGAAAATTGTGGCCGTTATCGGCGACGGCTCCATGACCACGGGCATGGCTTTTGAAGGGCTGAACTGGGCCGGTGATCGTAAAAAAGACCTGATCATTGTTTTAAATGATAATGAGATGTCTATTTCCCCCAATGTCGGAGCGCTGTCTTCCTATTTAAACCGCGTAATGACCGGGCATACGGTAACCAGGATAAAGACCGACATTAAAAATTTTCTCAAGGGCATTCCCAGCATCGGCGATCATATTCTCAAATTATCGCAGCAGGTGGAAGAGTCGCTGAAAACTTTTGTTGTGCCGGGTGCGCTTTTTGAAGAGCTGGGCTTTACTTACGTGGGCCCATTGGAAGGCCACAC
>DAOQVG010000170.1:0-4835 GCA_035341435.1 Smithellaceae bacterium | reverse complement strand
AGTTACGCTCTCTTAAAGGTTCTGCAAAACCGTTATTCTCCGGTTCAAGTCCGGATGCCGCCTCCAGCACTTTCCAAGGATCAACTGCAAAAGCTGGTCCTTTTTTATTATCTGCATATTTTTCTGCATCAGCCGAGAACTCGCTGCAACTCGCTGCGAAGACCTTTCATAGTGTAAGGTTTCTGGATAAATCCGGCCAGCCCCATGCCGACGAAGCGTTTTGTCGCCTCCTGTTGATTGTAGCCGCTCGACAGGATTACCCGTACATCACTTTGCATTTCGCGCAGCTCCAGAAATGCCTCCTCGCCGTCCATCTCAGGCATGGTTAGATCCAGGATCACACAGGCAATCTTCTTTCCATGTATTTTGAAGACTTTTAATCCCTCAAGACCGTTAGCTGCAGTCAGGACTTGAAAGCCCACTTGCCGCAGCATCTCCGAGGCCACATCGCGAATAAAGGGATCATCGTCAACGAGCAGAATGGTGCCTCCAATTTGCGGTAAAACTGCCGGTTCTTCAGTTTTTGCTTTGTCGCCCGGCTTCCAATCGACCGCCGGTAAGAGAATTTTAAAGGTCGTTCCTTTCCCCGCCTCGCTGGAGACCTTGATTGCGCCTTTGTGGCCGCGCACAATACCCAGCACCGCCGCCAGCCCCAGTCCCCGCCCGGTAAATTTCCTGGTGAAAAAAGGATCAAAAATTCTGCTTTGCGTTTCGGAATCCATGCCGCAGCCGGTATCCGATACTTCAAGGTAGACGTATGTTCCGCCGGGGAGCTTATCGTCCAGATAACAACTCTCGGCCAGAAAGGCCTCGTCGCACTGAGCGACTCCGGTGGTAATTGTGATTATACCCCGCATTTCATCCAGGGCATCCGACGCGTTTATTATCAGGTTCATGACCACCTGACGTATCTGGGTGGCGTCCGCTTCCACCGCCGGGAGGTTGTCGGCCAGAGAATAGCGTATGAGTGCATTTTTGGAGACTGATACATCGAGCATTTGCCCCATTTCCCGGACGATCTCTGAAAGGTCATGGCGTTTAACCACAAAGCGTCCCTTTCCGGAATAGGCGAGCATTTGCTGACAAAGCTCAGCGGCCCGATGCGAAGCCCGTATAATCTCTTCAACATGCTCGTAGGCGGGGGAGTCTTCGGACAAGGACAAAAGGGCGAGGTCGGCTCTCCCCAGTACGGCCATGAGCAGGTTGTTGAAGTCATGGGCAATGCCGCCTGCAAGCACCCCCAGGCTTTCGAGCTTCTGGACTTCACGCATGCGGACTTCGATCTTGCGGCGTTCCTCCTCTATCTTCTTGCGTTCAGTGATATCCCGCACGATGGCCCACATGCCGGCAGGATTGCCGGCTTCGTTGCGAATAAGGAATGTGTTCAATTCAACGGGGAAAACAGTTCCGTCTCGCTTTCGATATTCCTTTTCGTAGCTGTCTGCGTGTCCCTGCACGAGGATTTGCTCTTCCACAACAGACTTTTCCAAGGTATGCCATTTTTCGGGGGTTATATCTGGGTATGTTAATTGGCGAAGTTCTTCTTCCGAGTAGCCCACCATGGATTGAAAAGCACGGTTCGATTCCCATATGCGGCCATTCATGTCCACACTGACAAAAGCTTCCGTCATGGATTCATGGAGACGGCGGTACTTTTTTTCGCTTTCGCGGAGAGCTTTTTCCGCCCGTTTTCGCTCGGCAATGTAAAGAGTCTTTTGGATGTTTTGATAAGCGACGGCGGAGAGTTGATCGGCCAGAACAAAAATTGTACGCGCGATCTGCTCGAACTTATCCTGCGGCATGACCGGCACCTGGAGAAAGGCTTGGCAAAACATAGCTTCATCAACGCCGATAGCACGGGCGTATTGCCGAATCTCTTTTTTATTTTGCGCTTCGTTCCGTACCTGGCCGATCAGCCAGTTGGCAATGTGGCGACCGCCGGCGGTAATACTCACTCCGGCTCCCCATAAGCCGGCACTCAGACACTTTTGAATGGTCGGCCCGGAAGGATTGTGTCGTCCGAGAGTCGCATCAGATATTTGACAGTTTCTGCATCCTTTTTCGCTCCGGCGGATAAATTCACTGCAGAAATATGTGAAGTTGCTCGGACGGGTGATGGCGGTGCCGTCCGGTCGTGTTAAAAGAATAGCTACTCCCCAGGACTCCGCCAGCATGTCCTGGAGATGTTGAATGCCGGATATGTTGAAGAGGGATTCAAAGGAAATATTTTCAATCCCTCCCGACGCTTCTTCGTCACAATTGTTCATCGTGATGTTCGCAGGGGTCACCATCACGCCGCCGGGATTTCTTTTTGGCCCATCGGTTAGACTGAAAGGCCTATTGTTGACTTTATCAGATTTTCCGGCATCGGCCGTCTGACGGCCACGCTGTTTAGCAGCCATTATAACCTCCGTGTGAGGTGCTTTTCGACGGGTTTCCCGTCAACTGAAAAAGCCTTGTTTTTTATACACCTGTCTCTCCAGACGATAACAGGGAATTGCACTTGTGCGACTTGTGTGAAGCCCTCGTAAAAAAGGCTGCCTGAAAATTGTTGATTTTACGATTTTTTACGCGTTGATCTTATATGGCTGCAAAATAAACATTACGGTTGTCTTGCGCATTTTTATATAAGTTTCGCCATGTTCTTCCTGACAATGACGGAAATATTTTCCCGGTTTGGAAGATAAACACGAAGCATGCTGTCTTTTTTTAGTTCTTTAATATATTCGGTTGTTGTTAACGATCCTTGAAGATTAAACAACAGTCGGATTTCCGAAGACAGCATTTGAGAATTTTTAGTGTCGGCGTATAGTTCGATCAGCGCCAAATTGACGAAGGGATCCTGTGGCGCCAGCAACCGTAATAATCTGAAATAAGAAAAGGCGCCTGTATAATTGTTTTTGAGGCGGCAGGTTTCAGCCATTATCATCAGGGAAAAGGTCGAATCCGGATTTCCGGCCAGGCATTTCTGGGCGTAATGGCGGGCTTCGCTGATTTTACCTTCTTTGAGTAAGATGAGACTGTATAACTCCAGCAATTGTGAGTTCGTGGGGTATTTTTTTAGTTTGTTTTCGATAATCCGCCGGGCTTCCGGAATTTTGTATTGCCGCATTTTTATTTTCGCTATGTGGATTGTATTGGGCAGATATTCCGTTAAAACCACTGAAGATCTTTGGAAATATTTTAGAGCAAGATCATTATTTGTTTCCCGGAAATAGAGCAGACCCGAATTAAATTCCTGAATAGCCAGCGCCTGTTTGCTGCCGAAGTTGTTTAAAGCGATAGCCTTGTCGTATTCCACCCGCGCCTTGTCATACATGCGGTCATTAAAGTATATTCTGCCCAGATTGGAATGTGGTCTGCTTAGACGGGGTGATTTCCTGATGTTGTCGACCCACAAAAGTAAATCATCGGAAATAATGACGTTGCGCTGATAGGTGCCGTAGCCTGCGGCGACTATTATGACGACGATCCCCGCCGCAACAACCATCTGAATAAATTTTTTATTCCGAAAGTAATCGAGGGCATAAATTACACCCTCTGCGGCCGGGACAAAGAGGAGCATCGCCGGTAAATAATTACGGTGTTCATAAATTAATTCCAGATTGAATACCGTGCCTTCAATGAGATGGTTTAAAAAATAAAAGAGGATGCAAAAAGAAACGAGAGGACGTTTTTTGGCCAGGTAAATTGCAAAACCGAGAGCCGCGAGGATTAATAAAATTGCCGGAAACGTTGTCCACGGCTGGAATAGAGAAAGCGAAAAATCTATGTCATAAAGCAGCGTCAGACGGGAATTAACGGGGAAAAACAAAAGAGATAAATAAAAAATGATCACCCGCGGCTCGGTCAAAAGCCGCTCTCCCATGGTGAAATCACGCCAGTCATACCTGCTGAATGCATTGGAGAGGCCGCCGGTGTAAATCAAGCCAAAAACCGCAATAATTATGACCGGAAGTATTATAATTTTTAAGGATTGGAAAATGCTGTCCCTGCTGACGCCCTGAATTAAAAGCAGGTCGAACAATAAAATGCTTGCCGGAAGCATGACGGAATTTTCTTTGGAAAGCACGGATGCAAACCCGGCGACAACACAAAGCAGGAAAAAGACGACGGCTGACGACGACTTTTCGGCCTGCCGCCCTTTGAGATAAAAATACATGGCCATGATATAAAACATGCCGGCCATCGCCGCCATGCGCTGGACTATATAAGTGACAGACGTGACAAAAACGGGGTTGATTGCCCAGAAAAATGCCGCCAGCAGCGCCGCCGGGTAGGCTATATTTTCGTACCGGTCTTGCAGCAGAGGGAGTTTCAGGATGTTGTAAACAAACAGAAACAGAAACAGCGCCGCGAGGTAATGTATTGTGAAATTAACTACATGGTATCCGAATACATTTGTTCCGTCGAAATAATAATTTAAGGCAAAACTCAAGTATGAAAGCGGCCGTGATGGTTGCTTCTGCTCTAACCCGTAGATGCAATGCTTTATGTTCTCCCACGAAAAGTCCTTGATTTGGATATAAGGATTGCCGGAAATGTTGGCAAAGTCATCAAAATGCCAGTCGCCGTAAAAGCTGTTCGAATAAACGGCCATCAAAATAACCAGCAGCGAAAAAAAAGTAAAAGCATATTTACTGCTATCCGGAAATTTCCATTTTAAGGGTAGTCTAAACCCGTCTTCCCGCGAGATCATTTTTCTTCTATTCCACCGCTTTCAAATATTTATGATTTTTGTTGCTTCGTTATGATGACAGAGATTGCTTTTTGGCCGCATAACGATCCAAAAGGAAAAAAAAGGAAGCAAGAAATATTTCGGTAACCGTAACAAT
>DAOQVG010000169.1:0-4850 GCA_035341435.1 Smithellaceae bacterium | reverse complement strand
TTATACGTTGAGGAAGCCGACGACGCAGCCAACAAAGTTAGGCAAAGAATGCAACCTGGTATAAATTATCCTTTTCGTGTTCGTTGCAGCAAAGACGGATCTTCCAACCATTGCTTTATTCGATTGGCGTCACCGACACGGCTCAATTTGCCTTGAGAATCGAGCAGCACGATCAATACCGGACGCCGGGCCACGCGGGCTTGCATCACGAGGCATCGGCCTGCTTCATCAATATAGCCGGTTTTGGACAGGCCTATCTGCCATTTACTATTTTGCACCAGATTATTGGTGTTAACGAACTGAACCGGGCGGTTTCCTGCATAAACAACAGCTTTCTTACAGGTCGTAAATTCCCGGATAAGACCATAGTGGTAGGCGGCATCCACCAATCGCGCCAAGTCTCGCGCGGAAGAAACATTGCCTTTGGATAGTCCGGTGACTTCTTCAAAGCGCGTTTCTGAAAGCCCCAGCGACCGGGCCTTGGCATTCATGGCGGCGACGCAGGCATTGACCCCTCCCGGATAGGTGCGCCCCAGGGCGTGGGCGCAGCGATTATCGGAAGACATGAGGGCAAGCAGCAGAGCATCCCGGCGTTGAAGTTTCGTTCCCACCGGCAGCCGCGAGCGGCTATGCCGCATAAAATCCTTGTCTTCAGCTTCGATGGTCAGCGATTCCTGAAGGTCCATCCGGGCGTCAAGCACTGCCATGGCGGTCATAAGTTTGGTAATGGACGCGATGGGCGCGACCGCCGTCGCCTGTTTCTGAATCAGGAGTTCTCCCGTCTGTTGATCCTCGACCAAAACAACGGCCGAGCGCAAAAAAAGTTTTTGCGGAGCTTTGCGGCCGGCTTGAAGAGATAAAGACTTTCGCTGAGAAGACCTCGTTTTCGCTGATTTTGCAAGACCCGCAGTCGCCTGGCACAACAGCATGACCATACTCAAGAAAACTATCATGGACGCCGTGTAATATTTATTCGCCATGTATTCTCCATTTTTTGAATATTACGGAAGGCTTTTCATACATTCTTAAACCAACGCTGCAACCTTCTTCCATAGCCGGTCGTAATTATGCATATTTTTCGCAATCAGTCAACTCATGGCCGTCTCATGGCAGTCTCCGGCAACTCCTATCGGTGCTATAATTCGGAACAAATCCTGTCTTTTCCATTTTTCTTGGCCTGGTACATAAGCTGATCAACCCTGTGCACAAATGCTTTCATGTCTTCCTGCGGCCTGTATTCAGCAAGTCCTATGCTCACCGTCATATGATAAACTTTACCCGGCACCGGAGTAAAATCCTCTTTTTTGAACTCCGTCCTGATTCTTTCTGCTATTACCGCAGCGTTCCTGCTTGTTGTCACTGGCAGGAGAATGGTAAATTCCTCGCCCCCGTAACGATACGCGGAATCCGTCTTACGCATGCACCTTTTGATAACCTGGCCGAGCCGCGACAAAACCTGATCCCCCTCGACATGGCCATAACTGTCGTTGACCGCCTTAAAGTTGTCCAGATCGAGCAGCATGAGACTCAGCGGATGTGATTCATAACGGTTAACGCGGTCTATTTCCATTTTCAGTTGACTGTAAAAGTGTCTGGAGTTGTATAAATGGGTCAGTGCATCGACGATGCTCAATTCACGATATCTTTCTTCGCTCTCCCGCAGCGCCTCTTCCATGCGTTTTTTTTCAGTAACGTCTTCCAGTGTTTCCAGAGCTCCGATCATATCCCCCTTTGAATTCCGGATAGCGGCAGCAGTAATACGCAGCCACCGGCCTTCTTCTCCGATTTTGGGGAAAAATTCCGTCACCTCATATGCTCGGTCCGTTAGACTGGAATGGACATACTGACCGGAATAGTACTGGGGAAGCGCTTCCATAAGGCCGTCGACCAAAAGATGCGCCATACAGGGACGCTCTTTCCCGTAAAAGGCTTTTAAATCCTGCACCGTGCCAATTACTTCTTCGGCTTTTATTCCGCTGAGAATTTCCATCGCTTTATTCCAGTGCAGAACGTTATGATCCTTCCCGATCACAAAAGTGGGAAAAGGCGACCCCAGAATAATGCTGTACAATCTCTCACTTTCCCTGAGTGCTTCTTCCGCCTGTTTTATATCCGTGACGTCCAGCGCATTGCCGAGAATGGCGGGCCTGCCGTCATAATGAATGGGCGACACCGTCTGCGAAATCCATCTGAGCTGATTCTTTTTAGTCACCATCCGAAAATCAAATGCGGCATTACGCGTTCCCGCAAGCATTTCTTTGGACATCCTCTTTACTTTGTCTCTATCCTCCGCGTAAACCATGATGTCCGAATCCTGCCCCACAAGTTCTTCCGACGTGTAACCGGCATACGCAATGGCGCTCGTGTTAATAAAGCGGAATTTACCATCCTGCACGATGAAAACGACGGCAAAAGAGCTTTCCGCCAACGTCTTGTAGAGCTCTTCGGCCTGTTTGAGATCCGTAACATCCAGCGCATTGCCGAGAATGGCGGGCCTGCCGTCATAATGAATGGGCGACACCGTCTGCGAAATCCATCGAAGTTGATTGAGTTTGGTCACCATTCGAAATTCAAATGCGGTATTACGCTCTCCCGCAAGCATTTCTTTGGACAATTTTTTTACTTTTTCTCTATCCTCCGGGTAAACCATGACGTCCGAACTCTGGCCTACAAGTTCTTCCGATGTGTAACCGGCATATGCAATGGCTCTCGTGTTAATAAAGCGGAATTTACTATCCTGCACGATGAAAACGACGGCAAAAGCGCTTTGCGCCAGCGTCTTGTAGAGCTCTTCGGCTTCAGCCAGTTTGCGCTTCGCTTCCGTTTTCTCCAACTCGCTTAATTGCTCATGTTTTCGAATTTCTTCCAGGCACAGTTCCCTTGTCTTATCCTTCTTTTTCATCTCACATGCGTACCTCTAAAAATATTGAAAGCAGTTTTTAACGTTTAATATTCATCACTTCAGGCTGGCCAGCAGAATAACGTTAATCTATGATAACTTTCTTAAATCCGGCAGGCACAGGCAAGTCGAAAATCGACAAATCATCTGTTTTTTCAATTTTAAGATCAGAATATTTTAGATCAATGGAAGCAATGCCGTCCGCCATCCTGACATCGATTTCGCCGGCAATCGGGCTGTCTTCCCTATAATCGGAAAATGAAGCAGTATAAAGTAATTTCCCGTTTTCATCCAAGCGCTCGAGCCTGCTTAAACGACCGGCAGGTTCTATCCATAGCTTTTGCAACACTTTACCTTCAACCTTCATTTCTACCCGCAGATTATTTTTTTCCGGGTAAGACTGATAAGCGATATCTCCGGTTAAAGGAGGATAGGTGCACGTAAATATCGCCACAATATCTTCAATATTGACCGCCCAGGGGAGAAATCTCGCCAGGTTGCGGCTGTCGGGCGTCCCTTGATAAAATTCACCTTTCCCCGGCAATAAGACCTTCATTTCTTGGGAAGTCGCCGCCAGGAAGAAATCCGGCGGCCCCAGAGGGGGAATAAATTCCATACGCAGATAGGATGGTTTTTTGATGACGAGGGCTGCCCGCAGCGGGAAATAACCCTGGGGCGTGACCAGGTTGATCCGGGCTGCAGCGCTCAATGTATCGGTTTTCGAAACGGCATTGGAAATCGCCGAAAGGATGTTTTGCGTTGAAGGATAGTGGAAAATAACTGCTTTTTTAGCGCATCCTGCATTCAATATCACCGGGATAATCAAAAACAGAACGTTTCTCAAAAGGTAAAATCGACTTTGCATAGAAAAAGTTTCTTGGATCGTTTGAAGTAATTATCTGCACAATCAAAATTGTGTTTATTCTCGGAAAGAAAATGAACTCATTTTTTCTTTATTAAACTTTCCAGTTTTTTTTGCAGCGATTCTTTCTTGGGATCAATTTTCAGCGCCTTTTCATAGGCTTCCCGTGCTTCTTTTAACCTGTCCATTTTCAGATAAATGTCTCCCAGATGCTCAATTATGGCTGCATCCGCCGGCATAATCTCCATCGCTTTCTTTATCCGGGAAAGCGCCTGTGCAAATTTTCCCTGCTTAAAATATACCCAGCCCAGACTGTCAATTATATAACCATTGTCCGGTTTGATTTGCAATGCTTTAATAATCAATTTCTCGGCCTCAGCCAGGTTTATGCCGCGGTCGGCGTAACTGTAGCCGATAAAATTAAGCGCTTCCGCATTGTCGGGGTCGATGCTTAAAATCGTCTCCATTTCCCGGATGCTTTCCGCGAAGCGGTTCGTCTTTTCATAAATAGCGCCCAGGCTGTAATGCATGTCGATATTTCCGGGAATAACGGCAAGCCCCTCTTTTAAAATTTTCTCCGCGCCGGGTAAATCTTTGTTTTCTTCGTGAAGAGAGGATAAAAAAAGATAAAATGGAGGTTCATCCTTCTTTTTGGCAATCGATTCTTTTATCAGTTGAATTGCCTCGGGCAGCTTGCCCTCTTTTTTCAGCATCATGCCCGCGTGAATTCTGGCATTGGTGTACAAATTGGATGCGGCGGATATTTTTTTATATTCATCCAGCGCTGATTTGCTGTTATTGCTTTCTTCATAAGCGCTGGCCAGTAAATAACGGGTACGATCATCGCCGGTATTTTTCTCCAGCACCTTCGAAAATTCCACAACGGCTAAATCAAAGCGCTTCATTTCGTAATATAAAAGCCCCAGGGCAACTCGAACGTCAACATTGTCGGGATTAATTGCCAGCAACTGCTGAAATTCCTCCCTTGCGGCCTCATATTTCTTTTCTTTAATGAGAAGGTCTCCTATCTTCACCCGTAAATTCATGCGTGCGGGATTGATTTCGATGTAATTACGGTAAACCTCGATG
>DAOQVG010000168.1:0-4858 GCA_035341435.1 Smithellaceae bacterium | reverse complement strand
AGCTGTATGATTTAGGTCGCGAAGGAGGTCATTCCCACCGAAGAATACTGCATGCCAAAGACCTTACCGGCCGGGAAATTGAACGTGCTCTTCATGAAAAAGTCGCCACGCTGCCCAGCGTCAGCATTTACGAAAACCACATCGGCATTGACTTGATTATGGAGCAGCCCTCCGCGGACAAGCCGGCCGCCTGCCTTGGCGCTTATGTTCTGGATATCAACAATAACGAAATACATACTTACCGCGCCAAATATACAATTTTATCCACCGGCGGCGCCGGTAAAGTTTATTTAATCACCACCAACCCGGATATCGCCACGGGCGACGGCATCGCCATGGCTTATCGCGCCGGCGCAAAAATCGCCAACATGGAATTCATCCAGTTCCATCCCACCTGTCTTTATCACCCGGATGCCAAATCATTTCTCATCAGTGAGGCAGTAAGGGGCGAAGGCGGAATTTTAAAACTGAAAAACGGCACCCCTTTCATGGATAAATATCATCCCCTGAAAAGCCTGGCGCCACGTGATGTTGTTGCTAAGGCAATCGATGCAGAGATAAAAAAATCGGGCGATGAATACGTTCTGCTGGACATCACCCACCATGACCGCGATTTTCTCATGAAGCGTTTCCCCAATATTTACGAAAAGTGCCTGGAATTCGGCATAGATATAAGCGAAGATCCGATTCCCGTGGTTCCCGCCGCCCATTACATCTGCGGCGGCGTCGTCGTCAACGCTTATGGGGAAACTTCCATTCCCCAGCTTTACGCCTGCGGCGAAGTTTCCTGCACCGGATTGCACGGGGCCAACCGGCTGGCCAGCAACTCCCTGCTGGAGGCGGTCGTTTATTCCCACCGCGTCTATTCCAGGATCGCGGAAGCCTTTGCCGGGACAAAGCAAAGTGAAATTTATATCGCTCCCTGGGACGAAAGTGGAACGACGGAGAGCAATGACAGTGTCGTCGTCACCCATAACTGGGATGAAGTCCGCCGCTGCATGTGGAACTACGTGGGCATTGTTCGGTCAAACAACAGATTGGAGCGGGCCATGAGAAGAATTGACCTCATTCAAAATGAAATTGACGACTACTACCGTAATTACAAGATAACCAAAGATCTGATCGAACTGCGCAACATCACCCTCGTCGCCCGGCTGATCGCCAAGTGCGCGATTGCCCGCAAGGAAAGCCGCGGTCTGCACTACACCCTCGATTATCCGGATACGGACGACAACCTGAAAAAAGACACGATAATTTTTAAAGAATGACTTAAATCAGGCCGTTCATTCACCCCTTTCGAGCCCAATATATTCCTGCGAATCCATATTTCGGAAACTATTCGGAAAGTGCTTTTTCTATTTTTTAGCCGGTTCAATTTTGCAGATTGAACCGGCTAAGGATTTCGTGAAGGTGAAATAGAACAAGGGGTTGCAACCCCTTGTTCTTCAGAGGAGATTCATAATCGCCAGATCTCTCGCATATTGACAAAACAGAGCTCTTTCGATTCCGTAAAATTCAAAACCGATGAATTAATTTCCTTCCCCGAATACCCGCTTAAAAGTAAAATCGAGATTCTTTAAAAAATTATTCACATTGAAAATCGATACCAGCTCGTCTTTATTCAGATATTTATTAACTTCCGGATCTTCCTGCAGCAGGGCTTGAAAATCTATTCCCTCCTGCCAGGACTTCATCGCATTGCGCTGAACGATGGCGTACGCATCCTCCCTGGTCGTGCCTTTCTCGATTAAAGCCAGCAGAACGGTCTGCGAAAAAATCACCCCGTTAGTCATATTCAGGTTATAGAGCATTCTTTCCGGGTAGACGGCCAGCTTATCGATGACGCGTGTAAAGCGGCCCAGCATGAAATCCAGGGCGATGGTTGCATCGGGCCCGATTACTCTTTCCGCCGAAGAATGGCTGATGTCTCTTTCATGCCAGAGAGCGACATTTTCCAGGGCGGCAACGGCGTAGGAACGTACAAGCCTTGCCAGCCCGGATATGTTTTCGGAAAGCACCGGATTGCGTTTGTGCGGCATGGCCGACGATCCCTTCTGACCCGGTGAAAAATATTCTTCCGCTTCCCGAACTTCGGTTCTCTGGAGCAGTCTTACTTCCTGGGCGAATTTATCCAGCGAAGAGGCGATAATCGCCAAAGCCGTAAAAAACTCGGCGTGCCGGTCGCGCTGCACAATCTGCGTTGAGACCGGAGCGGGCTTCAATCCCAATTTTTCACAGACATATTCTTCCACAAATGGATCGATAAAAGAAAACGTGCCGACGGCGCCGGATATTTTCCCCGTACTGACTGATTCTCTTGCGTGGATCAGGCGCTGGCGGTTGCGCTGCATCTCCTGGTACCACATGGCCATTTTCAACCCGAAGGTAATCGGCTCCGCATGAATGCCGTGGGAGCGGCCGATCATCAGGGTATTTTTATGCTCATAAGCTTTTCTCTTTAACGCAGCCAGAAGTTCATCGATGTCATCCAGCAGAATATCCGCCGCTTCTTTTAAAAGAACGGCAAATGACGTATCCAGCACATCGGATGAGGTCATGCCCATATGCAGAAAGCGTCCATCCTCGCCCACTACTTCCGTTATGGAAGTTAAAAAAGAAATAACATCGTGTTTGGTAATTTTTTCGATTTCATCAATCCGCGCCACATTAATCACAGCTTTTTCTTTAACGGTATTGATCGCGCTTTCAGGAACTTTGCCCAGCTTCACCATTGCCTCGGACGCGCATATTTCCACGTCCAGCCACTTTTGATATCTATTTTCCGGACTCCAGATTTTTTCCATTTTTTCACGGGAATATCTTGCTATCACGTCGTTCTCCTATCTAGTTCATTAAATAATTAGTCCCATTGCCGTCTGTATGCGCCAGTTACTATTACAGCTTTCAACATTACGTCAAGAATTAATCTGCATCCCGATTTATTAAATTTTCTTATCTGAAATGAACCTTGAATTATAATTTCTTAAATGTTAGAAATGCCAGGCATTCTAAATGCGCAGGCACACTAAAAAAGGAGAAAAACATGAGAGCAACCTTTAAATACCTAATATGTATGGTTTTTATTCTGTTGTTTACCGGATCATTATGGGCGAAGGACAGGCATACCGTAACAGTGCTGCCTTTCACGTTGAATAGTTCGGAAAATATAGAATATGTAAAACAGGGAATCCAGGACATGCTGATTACCCGCATCTCCGCATCCAATAAGATTAATGTAACCGCAAAAGAAGTTGTTGCCGAGGAATTAAGAAAGACCAATGCTAAACAGATTTCTCTCAATGACGTATACAGCCTCGGTAAAAAATTAAAATCCGATTATGTAGTCTGGGGAAGCATAACGAAAATCGGCAGCAGCATCAGCGTCGACGGCAAACTGGTTGATATTTCAAGCGCTAAATCCGATGTTGGATTTTTCACCCAGTCTCCGAACATGGATGAAGTCATCCCCAAGGTAAATGATTTTTCACAACGAATTGTCCAGCACATTATAGGCGGAACGCCCCAGGCCGCCGCCCCGACAGCTGCACCGGCAGCAACAACGACTCCCACTGTTGCTCCGGGAATTTCCCGCGAAGCAATGATTATCGCCGGAATGAAAGCGGGCAAGAGGGGAACCCTCACTTCCGTCATTAACGCCGATTACATCAATAGCCCTTATGATCCCTTCAAGCACAAAGGCTTCTGGATGAGCCAGCAGTTTCCCACAGAATTTAAAGGGATGGATGTCGGGGATGTCAACGGCGACGGCAAGAATGAAGTAGTTGTAATCGATGATCGCAATATTTACATATATCAAAAGCTGGATAATGAATTCCGGGTGTTGCAGAAAATTACAGGTAAAAGATATGAGAAATATTTATCCGTTGACGTGGCGGACATTAAAAAAACCGGCGTCAAACAAATTTATGTAACATCCTTAATTGATGCCGACCTTGTTTCTTTCGTTGTCGAATATAAAGATGGAAAATATGTAACGACGAATTCCAACTTAAAATGGTTTTTGCGGGTGTTAGACACACCGTCGGGAATCCCCCTGCTGCTGGGACAGTCATATGGCTTCGATGAGATATTCAATACGGCGATCTATGAAATTGTCTGGAGAAACGGCAAGTTTGTCGAAGGTCCGAAAATGAAAATTCCCCTGGGATTATCCATTTACGGTTTGGCAATAGATAACTTCGGCACCGGCGGCGCCGACGACCGAATTATTGCTCTCGATGAGCTGGATTATTTATGTATTTTCCGGCAAACCAACAAACCCTTGAACCAGATTTTTACTTTCGGTTTTCGCAATGACGATCTTATCTGGAGAAGCGACGAAGTGTTTGGCGGCAGCAATAACTACTTCGAAAACGTAGCAGACAAAAAACGATACGAAGAAGAGAGCTCCAGAAAAAGCGCCTATGTCAATTTAAGGATTCTTACCCACGACTTTAATAAGGACGGGAAAAAGGAACTCATTATCGTCAAGAACTCATCAGCAACCGGTCGCATATTTAAAAATATAAAAATGTTTACCTCCAGCGAAATCTACAATCTGGAATGGGATGGCTTAGGCATGGCGGAAAACTGGCGAACAAAGAAAATCAACGGTTATGTCGCCGACTATGTTTTTAAAGACATTGACAACGACGGCAAACCCGAACTTGTTTTGGCATTGGTATTATCGGTAGGCTCTTCCGTAAGAGAAAAAAGTGTAGTAGTCTTTTATAAATTGGACGGAGTCAATCAATAGTTATTGACAAAACTTAATCCGTTATATATAGCGATTTCCAGATTTTTTTCACCCAGAGGCGGTGTAGCTCAGTTGGTCAGAGCATACGGCTCATATCCGTAG
>DAOQVG010000167.1:0-4889 GCA_035341435.1 Smithellaceae bacterium | reverse complement strand
GCACCGCTGATGGCAACCGTCTTGCCCTTGAAATCCAGACCGCGGGTTGCCAGCATTTCTGCTGCAAAATAGGTGGTGCCGTAGCCCGTTGCTTCGGGACGAATCAGGCTTCCGCCGTATTCCAGACCTTTACCGGTCAGAACGCCCGTGTGCTCATTACGGATTTTCTTGTAATAACCGTAAAGATAACCGATTTCACGGCCGCCGACACCAATGTCGCCGGCGGGGACATCCACATCCGCGCCGATATGACGGAATAATTCCCGCATGAAAGCCTGGCAGAATCTCATGACTTCACCGTCGGACTTGCCTTTGGGATCAAAATCGGAGCCGCCCTTGGCGCCGCCCATAGGCAGGGTGGTGAGGGCGTTTTTCAAAATCTGTTCAAAACCGAGGAATTTGATGATGCCCAGATTAACGGACGGATGAAAACGCAATCCGCCTTTGAAAGGACCAATGGCGTTGTTGAACTGTACGCGAAAACCGCGATTCACAACAACTTTCCCTTTATCATCCACCCAGGGAACGCGAAGGATCACGGCTCTCTCCGGTTCGACAAGCCGTTCATAGATATTGGCTTTAACAAATTCCGGATTTTTCTTCACGGTTGGTTCCAGGGTTTCCATAACCTCCTGCACAGCCTGATGAAATTCGGGCTGATCCGGGTCGGTCTGCTTTACTTTAGCAATAACATCTTTAATAACTGACATACTTTATCCCCCTCTAAAAAAATTCGTTGTTTATTTTGCGCATCAATCTGTACGTTAAATTTCCTGAAATCTTTAAAAATTCTCAATATCCTGAAGCTCTTCGTATTCCATCACCGTAGACATGGCCTTGTTGTCCGCTTCAAAACCTGCTTCGTAGGCTGCCGCGACCGGGTTGAGACCGCCGATAAGGATCATACCGATTTTGTTGACATCAACATGAGTTTGACAGATGGGATGACCGATGCCGCCTATTGATAAAACGCCGTTGATGCCGACCTTGTTAAAATCATCGACAATGTCTTCGACCAAAGGACGGCTCAGCGCGGGAATTTCACGGAAGTTAGCCAGGATTTTACCCTCGCCCTCTTCCACAACCTGCCGGACGGAAGTCATTTTGCCGCGAATAAAGATTTCCGACGGGTCAAGGGAAGATCCGGCATAATGAATCAACTCCACAAACCGGAGGGTGTCTCCTCTGCGCATCTGTAGAATGCCGCCGAACTTCGAATCAATGGGAATGCCGTGCTTTAAAAGAACGCCGTTAATCACAATACTGCAAACAGTCGCCAGGCCGATTTTGCCCGGTGGAACCAAAATTTCCCCCAAGTTTTCTCCGGCCACGGCCACGGCCACGCGGGAAGTCACAGCCAGTTTTTTGGAAAATACGGGTTTCATCACTTGCAGTGCGGCGGGAAATTGTTCCTCCGCGAAAAAAGAGACGTTTACAGGCACCAGGCCGCATTTCTTTTTGATGTCGAACGTTGTTTTAAAAGAAAGGACGTCTATCCGGGAAATGGACAGCCCCATTTTGTCCTGCACACGGGCGTCGGTAATTTCGTTGAGCCCCTGCTGGGTTATTACGCGGCCGTCGCGCCGGCCCACGAGTCGGGTGAGTCCTCTTTCGTCCATGATTTTCAGATGATAGCGAACCGTCCTTTCGCTGAGCTGCACATCGCGCTCCGACATCCTGCGGGCAATAACGCGCGCACCCAGCGGTCCGGGGCTTTCGTGCAGGATTTTCAGAATCAGGAGAACTTTGCGTTCAATGTCCTCCGGTTTAAAAAGTTCTTTCATGCGCCTCCTAATACGGCAATCGGCTATCATTTGCCGTATGGCAATACTCAGAAAATACATTTTTGTCAAATACAAATTTTATTTGTTCATTTTTGAACCAAAATAGAAGCTGCGGCCGGGTAATCTTCAACGGAAAATAAAAAGAATAATCCGTCTCCCGGCAAGACAAATCCGGGGGAAGGCAATCAGGTGGATGGCGCCGGATATTTTTTTCACGGAGAAAGCGCAAAGAATTAGAAATTGCTGAATCAGACAAACCGCAAACCGGGATTTCCTTAAGAGGTTCATCCATTTTGAAAAGCACTACTGAACCTATGTCTGGCTATGATTCTGTTTTATCTTACCGGCAATCACTTCGATAGGTTCACTGAAAAGAAATTCCAGCGACAGGTCATCCAGATACTCGTCATTCCAAACGAGGTTGTATTCATTGATAAGGTTGCGGATATCATCATATCGATTCCCCAATACCTCTATTTTTTCCGGTAAATTCAGGTTTTCATTGAAGATGATATGAATCAAAAGCAGATTGCTGATTTGACTGCCCGCACCTTGCAGGGGGATAATCATGATCGGTGCGTTGTCCGTTTTACCCCGGCCCAGGTAGACATGACCTGTGCTGACGATGGTTTTCTTGACCCCCATCAACGTTGTCGAATGATCGGCGCGCGACTTCATTTGAGCGGCGGCACCGCCTTTGGCTTTGACGGCGATCGTTGAATTTCCTGTTGGATGCCCCTGTTCGTCGAGTCCGTTTACATCATAAACGGAATATCCCCGCACCTCCGCAACGGCAGGTTGAAGGCGATGAACTGACATAATGTTCCGGTAGGTAAGATTTTTCGCAGAAAATTTGAGTGCCTGGAGGAGATCGAAGACAATGCCTTTGAGTTCTTTTTCCTTCCGGCTGGTTCCCACCGTAACAGTTTTGGCCTGGTGGCGGATGGCATCAATCGGACGGGTAAGCTCATCGATGGCCGCACCCAGTGTTGCATCCAGAAGATCAAACGGGTTGATCAGGTTCTCTTCCGGGTTGAATTCCTGGCGAATGTCCTGCAACGGCAGCTTTCCGGCGGCATATTTGAGCAGGAGCAGCAGATCGGCAATAGTTTTACCGCCCAGAACGTTAAAAGCTCCTCTTTGACTCCGGGATTTGAACAGGATATAGAAGTCGTTGATCAGCCGGCAGAAAGAGACATCGGCGATCATGTCCAGGATATCAAAAATGGATAATTTTGTTTTTGTCCTTTTCGTGAATTCCATTGCCAGCAGATTTCGGAATTCACGGAAGATTTGCGCCTCTTCGTCGATGGCGCGAGCTGCATAGTAACCCCACAAATGGCCGGCCATGGTATTGAGAATAACCGGCAGGGGAGCGGGCGCAGCAGGTATGGGAATTACGGCATCGGCTATTTGATGGAAACGGGTCTCTCCCTCATCGGCAAAAACAATTACGGAGGCTTTATGAGCCTTAAAAATCGCCACATCTTTAACTACATCCTCCACGACGGTCGCCGGGTTGCCGGCGGCGCAGACGAGGATTAAAGGTTCGGAAGACAAATCGATATGCTTTTTATTTTCGACGATGTCGGAGGAAATGGTTTTATAACAAAGTTCGCTGAGTTTTATACGCACTTCATCAGCCGCCGCCTTATTCGGGCCGCTGCCGACAATGGCCCAGTATCTTTTATCTGCGGCCTTTTTCACCGAGGCGGCGATATCATCCCGGCGGGCAAAAAGCTGATCCATCAGAACGGGGATGGATTCCAGCCGGTGTAACTGCCGGGCGATGTCGTCGTTCGACCGCGTCCCCAGAAGCTGCGCAAAAAACAAAGCCAGCACCTGCCCGGCGACGATCTGGGCATAAAAAGCCTTGGTCGAAGCAACGGACATTTCTATGTCTCGTCCGTCGCTGGTATAAAATACGCCATGCGATATAGCCGTAATGTCGGACTGCCGGCGATTGACAATGGATATAATATGCGCGCCGCGTTCTCTGGCCATCGCTACGGCCCTGTTGGTGTCGGTGGTCGTACCGGACTGCGTGATCGGAATGACCAGCGTGTCGGGGCCTTCGGCATTCAGCCCGAATCCACTCAATTCGGAGGCAACCCGAGCCAGAATATTGATTTGTCTGCTTTGCAGATAGTACGACAACGCATCGGCCACCACCTGCCCCGCCACTGCCGCGGTTCCATGGCCGACAACGACAATGTTCTTCAACTTGCCGTTTACCAGGGCTTTGCGCACTGCGTCGGGAACAATATCCGTTCCCATGTTGAAATCGACGTGCGCAACGGAATTATTGGAGCCGGTGATGCGGTATTTGCCCCGCAGCGTTCTTTTGACCGAGAGTGCGGATTCGGAAATTTCCTTCAGGAAAAAGTGGGGATAGCCGCCGCGATCGATATCCCGGGTAGTGATTTCCGCCGTTTGCAGATTGCGTTCCGACAACTCGATCGTTTTGCCGTCATAGTGGCAGGCGGAAAGCCCTTCAAGTCCGCCGCCGCAATTCTGATCCAGAATGAAGAGCTGGCCGGCAACATTACCTTTTACCGCCTCGCCATTCATCTTAATGAAGCGCGGCATGACTTCCACCAGGCCGTAAAGTTCCGAAGAAAACATGTATTGGTCAGGGCTCAACCCGACATAGATGGACTGACCGCTGCCTTTGAGCGCCAGAAACATTTTACCGGGTTCAAGGGCGCTGGTCATCGCAATGGCATGCGACCCCTCAAAATCATTGACAGCCAGACGAAAAGATTCCGGGAGACTTTGACCCGCCTTCAGATATTTTTCAATCTGGAGTGGAATAATTTTGGTGTCCGTCGTTACCTGCTGGGCAATCAGGTCGCCGTCTTTTTCCAGTTCCTGGCGCAAAGCCGGATAGTTGTCGATGTCGCCATTCAAAACCGCGCTTATCTGCGCCTGAACACCGGGATAAAAGGGATAAACAGGAGTGGAGGAAGCTATTGTGTGATTGTTCACCGGATGGCAATTTTCTTCAGTAATGGAGCCGACGGACGCCCAGCGTGTATGCGTCAGGGCAGTTTCGCAGTTTGCTTCCAGGGAGCAAAAATACTGCAGTATCCGGTCATTTTGAAT
>DAOQVG010000166.1:0-4931 GCA_035341435.1 Smithellaceae bacterium | reverse complement strand
AAGACCATGACGCAACAATCCGGCTATCCACTTGCCGTCCCCAATGTCCGTCTTGCGCCCGGAGACGTTATGCATATCGCGGGCATTTGCCAAAACAACTTGAACCGAATCCTCCAAAACATTATGCGCCGGCCGCCAGTAAACCCCCGTGCTCTCCATCGCCGCCACCGGACAATTATGCGCCACCAACCAGTCCCGCGGACGCATCAGATCGTCCGTGAATGTGCCGAATACCTTGACATCGTATTGTTCTTCCCCTTGGTCGTCGGGAAAAATAACGCAGGCCGAAACGCTCTCCTTGTGAATATCCAATCCGCAACAAATGGGGTGCACGATCCTGATAATTCCGCTATCATCTCTTCGAGTCATGGTCTTCCTCCTGATTAAGTTTTTTGCGAAATTACTTATCAGTGGATTACCGTGACTCAACCATTATTGCAACCAAACCACCCCATTTTCACCCTTCGTTGTGCCCGCGCCGGGCATGGGGGTTATTAGAAATAGCATCTTGGTAACGCCAAGGGGAAACTTTGCCTTGCAACAGATTAGAATGGTTCATATTACCTCCAATAAAAAATGCTAACCAGTCAATCAACCCGACGCCGGAAATCGGGCTGAAATTTACCGCTTACCTTGTGGCCGGCGCGGGTTATTTCTGCGTTAGCCCTTCACTCATAATGATACTAATAGTTGCATTTTGCTATTTTATGTTGTAATGTGAATTCATGATGCAAACTTAATCATGGAGGTAAGCAAAATGGCAATGGCGATAAGAATATCCGACGAGTTGGTAGGCGAAGCAAAGAAGCATAGCAAAATTGATCATCGATCTTTGACTGGTCAAATTGAGCATTGGGCCAGAATTGGTAAATGTTCTGAAGAAAATTCAGATTTGACTTACGGCCTCATCAAAGAAATTTTGGTTGGGATTGAAGAGTTAGATCAAAATGAAAAAACAGAATATCAATTCGGTTGAAAGCCGATGAAAATTTATCAGTCGAGATCATTTGAGAAAAAAGTCAAGAAGTTCAATGAACATGAAAAACATGAATTAGACAATGAAATCAAGCAGATTATTCAAAATCCCTCCATCGGATCTGAAAAAAAAGGCGATTTGAGGGGTATTTTTGTTCATAAGTTCAATCTTCAGAACCAAATGTATCTTCTTGCTTACCGCTTTATCAGGGAGGAAAGCCTTGAGCTTATAATGTTGGGGCCTCATGAAAATTATTACAGAGATTTGAAAACTTATCTCAAGAACAGATAAAAAATGGGCTAACAACCGGCTCAACCTGAGTGCGGGAAGCTCGGCGGCGCTATGCGGAAAGGTCATTGGCGCGCCAGGTTAGCCGGAGCGATAGGACGGACCGCTCGCTAACGCTCACTTGGCCTTTGGCCATCCGTCCTATCATCGGTGTTGAGCATCCGCTCCACCGGCCTTTCTGGCTCCGCTCACGCTCCGCCTATCAAGGCCGTTAGAGCGGACCCCGCACCAAGGGTGCGGCTGCGCTGCGCTTGGTTTTTGGCACGGATCATTGCATCAAGATGCAATGTCCGCTCCCAAAAATGGCAGCTCAACACCGACGTTAGGATAGAAAAATGATCGATGTAGTTTTCTGGCCACTGTTCGTCACTTTTGCTGCCATCGCCATTGGAGCAGTCCTTAAAATGGTCGAGGCGTTGCATGGCAAGAAGCTCTCTGATGATGAGTGCTCTCGTCTCAGGGCGCAACTCGACGTTCTTAACCCAAGTTTAACCCCATTCCGGACACAACTACAGTGATATCGGGTGGTTGAAGTTAAGTGCCCAGATTTATGGTCACTACATCTTTACATCTCAACCTTTGTTCGTTTCAGGGGAGTACTGGTAATTTTTAGCGCACTATATACCTCTACCTGTCTCGGTGTCGGGATACTGCAATAACGAAGGTGAACCATTTTACCATCCGCAGTGGGAAGGTGAGTACTGAGAGCTATATGCGTTTGAAGCAGGGAACGAACAGTGTCCCACCGATGATTGATACCGGCCTTGCGTAAATGCTGCCGGATATAGTTTAAAAGGTGGTACGCAAGGATCGAGATAAAAAGATGTCCCTCTATACGGTCTGATTTGCTGTGATGGATGGGACGAAGTCCCAGTTCACCCTTTAAACAGCGGAAGGCATCCTCTACCGATGTAAGCATGATGTAGAGTGACCATATCTCGTTTTTTGAAAGATCCATCCTGTCTGTACGTATGAAGTAACTGCCGTCATAAGGCTTGCCTAATTTAGATGGATCAAAGCTCCATGTTATTGTAACGGCTTTGCCCTTCTGTTCTTTTACATCAATCGCGAATCCCTTTGAAACCCTGCTGTAGTGTTGTCTCAACCGGCCTATACGTTCCAGAACCTTCGGATATGATTTCAGACGTCTCTTTATATTGAGACCTTCGCTGAGATACTCGATCTCCTCCTTCATGGCATCTCGCGCCTTGTTTACAAGAGCCTGTTCCTTCTTCATCTTGCCGTCACTGATACAATGGAGATATGTTTCATTCCCGATATGCATCTCCTTGATCTTGATTCCTTCTTTTATCTGTTCGAACGAGCCATTTCCTATTTGTTCCGGCTTACTGCGGGAAACAACGATATAAGAGAAGCCATTTTCTTTTATCAGGGCAAGGTTATCTTCCGAAGCAATCCCGGCATCCATTACGATCGTCGGTTTAGTGACAAGAAGGGGCGGTGTTTCCCTTGACACCTGTGAATGGATATCGTTGATCATGTCAACAAGGGTCAAGGGTTCACCTACGTTACCGTCAAAAATACGGGAACACTTGATAAAACCGCGTTCATCAAGCACAAGGCCAAGGGTAACAAGCGGTCGGTCACTTCGCTTCTGCTTTGACCTCCCACGCTTTGCTTTTTTATATTCTGCAGCGCTTCCGCTGAAGTAGGTATTGGTCAGATCATACAGTATGATGGTCTCACCAAGGGAAAAGATCTCCCTGCTGCGCATACGGAGGAAACGTTCAATGGTTTCCTTGTGTTTGAATAACAGGTCTGAGTTATGGTAGAGCATATTGTGTCCGACAGATGATGAGAAGTTGCATCCCAGCAATTCATCCAGCGCACTCTGTTCTTTTGCGTATCTCCGAAGTTCTCTTTCACTGCCGGGATGCACCAGACGGCCGACAATCTGGAGTGTGGCAAGATTCGATTCATCATCGGTAAATCCCAATTGCCGGAACAGATCGAAGAATCCCAGGGCCTTCATGGCTTCGAGGCCAGCATGCTCGGGGCCAACGGACTTGCCGTCGGATGAAGAGACGGCATTAATATCTACATTCCTGAAATCCTGTTCATTTTCAAGGACGTGAGTTTCTTTTTTCTCACTTCTTTGCTTTCTTAAAATTTGTTTTGTGTGGTGTCTTGCAAGGGCTTCAATCTCGACAGATATCGGCACCGTTGAACTTTCATAGCCACGCAGGAGATCTTCTATACGGTTTGCCAGTTCTTTCCAGTTCTCTTTTGGAATATCGAGTTGTCCCAGATTGATAACAACTCTCTGTCTGGGTCCTCTCGGAGTGCGTACAGACTCTATCAATCTGTGTGATATGAACACCTTTGATGAGTTCGGGTTTTTCTTTTGTATTTCTCGGATAAACATGAAGGCTACTATACCACACAGAATCCATGTGTCAAGCACTAATATTATATCATGGGGCACTACATTCGGTTTTTAAAGAACTGCATGTAATAATATCAACATGTTACGCATGCACGATCACTTAAAATACCCTTATTTTGTTGCTTTTTATGAAAATAGGGTTAAAGTTGGGTTAATAATCCAACAAACGAAAAAGCCCTTGATGTTCAACCTGTCGGCGTGAGTAAACCAAAAGAACCTTTTAACGTTGATAAAGAAAAGTCTCATGATGCCCTCCTTGCAGAGATACAGGTTAAAATCCTTTCTTTTTTATGGAACCAGCCAAACAAAACACCAGAAGAAATTTCCGAATCTTTAAAGGTTGATTTAGAGGCCATAAAGTTTCACCTTTCAGAACTGGACTCGTTAAATATGTTGCAAACAGCAGAATTTTTTGACTCTTATCCCTCTTATCAAGTATGGCTTCTTAACCAGGAAGGCAGGGGGTATCTTATAAAACATAAAACCTCCTAACAATTCTAATCAACCCGACCGCTTCGCGGCGGGTTATCTTTACGTTAGGGCTTGAAAATATTGAGGTATAGAGGCGACTTTGAACGAAAAAGAAGCTATCGAGAAAGCAACGGCTGATGCTTTCATTGAACTCTACAACAGTGAGATGGGGACATCCTTTTCCATAGTCGAATACTCCGACGCCCCCGACATCCGATGCAAGGAGCCGACAGGAGACATTCTGAACTTCGAGATCACTTTGACTGAGGACCGGCAAAGAGACATCCAGGCCGCCCTTGGCCGGTCTGACCACAAAAGCATAGAGGCGTTGAAAGTGCATCTCACCGATGTAAGAGCAGGGAAAGCAAATCCTTTGGAGAGGGCGAGTTGTTTACAGGGAAACGTTAGTGACATGGTCGTAGGAAGGATACTGCCGAAACTCCAAAAAGACTACGGTTCCAATGTAGCCCTTGTCGTTAGGGATTCATCGGCGGTCTGTTGGGATTGGGATTTGGTAGTGGATCAGATTAAGGGCATGCTCGACTTGCAGCGGAATCCATTTGACAAAGGTATATGGATTATCTCGTTTCGCAAAGACAAGATTTTTCGAGTGGTATGAAAAGCCCTAACGAGTGCGTGCAGCCAATCGCCGATAGAGCCGGCTCTGGCTGACGCTTGTGTTCGCTGAAAAATAGAAGGGCATGAAAAGATTGACTACAGAATTTTCTATTGTTATTATACAGACATGTTTAAAACCCGAAAAATAGCAGAAGAATTCTCACCATCAGA
>DAOQVG010000165.1:0-4945 GCA_035341435.1 Smithellaceae bacterium | reverse complement strand
GCTGATATAGTCCGGCCGAATTTCCGAGGGAAAAGAGCCGATGAAAATCCGGCCGTCACTGCCCATCACGCCTCTGAGCCCCACCAAAAGTTCCGTCAAAGCCGCAAGATTCATCTCTTTTCCGTCCGGAGAACCGTAAGCAAAGGAATTCGAAGTAATAAATCGAATATCGTAGAGATTTTTGCTTTTCATCAACCGGGCCAGCTCTACAATTTTTCCAATGCTTCTATGTCTTACTCCTCCCGGAAAAATATGCGCCGTCTGGCAAAAACAACAGGCGAAGGAACATCCTCTCGTTATTTCCAGCGGTCCAAAATGGTCGTGCTTGGCGGCAAACGGTAAATATTTATCCAGATCAAGCGGAGGCCGCTGACCGTTGAATACATATTTTCCCTGTTCATTGAGGAACGCCACCCCTTGCAGACGGCGCGGATTCTGATCCTGATCAAGCGCTTTCAGTATATCCGGCAATACTTCTTCTCCCTCTCCCCGGACAACGAGGTCGAAACCCAGCGCCAGGGTCCCTCCGGGATCGCCCGTCGGATGGGGACCGCCGGCAATGCAAAACACGTCGTTGCCGCAGTTTTCTCTAATCAGGATCATCAGTTGGGAAATATCCCACAGCTGGGTCGTGGCAAAGGAAATCCCCAGAACGACTTTTTCATAATTTCCGATGATTTCCGGCAGCCGGGTGACAAGATCGCTTTTTGTCTCTATGAAGAATACGGGAAGATCGGCGCAGTAGTCGAACGACTCCAGGGCGCCGGCAAGGGCGTTAAAACTACCTCTGTTTTCCTTCAAATAAAGGAAGACCAGCGCCATTCTTAGTTTCATAAGACAAATCCTGATCAAAATTCTTCGATAAGAACTATCATTTGTGCCAGTCGAGAATAGGAAAAACGACCTTATCCATCAAGAAAATTTTTTCGGGGGTCAGGTCTATTTTCTTGACATCGACCAGCAAAAAGAGTAATGATCTTTCATGGCACGACCACTACGCATCGAATATCCGGGCGCTGTTTATCATATAACCAGCCGCGGAAATGAAAAAAAGGCGATTTTCCGGGACAACGTCGACCGGGAATCTTTTCTGAATATACTTTTTAAAGTAAATGACCGGTATAATTGGACATGTCATGCTTACTGCCTGATGGACAATCACTACCATATTGTTGTCGAAACTCCCGACGGCAATCTATCGCTGGGTATGCGGCAGCTCAACGGCGTTTACACGCAGGCATTCAACAGACGCCATTTGCGGGCTGGACATCTTTTTCAGGGAAGATTCAAAGCAATTTTAATCCAGAAAGACAGCCATCTGCTCGAGGTATGCCGGTATGTAGCCCTCAATCCGGTGCGGGCGAAGGCGGTTGCCAACCCACAACGATGGCTATGGAGCAGTTATCAGGCCACGGCCGGTATGGTTCTTCCACATAAGTGCCTGACACGAGAATGGATTCTCCTGCAGTTTGGTTCCTTGCTGCCAGCGGCAGAACGGGAATACCGCAATTTTGTTAGTGCAGGTATGGACGAAGAATCGATCTGGAGGAAGGTAAAAGCACAAAGCATACTGGGCGGAGAAGATTTTCCCGAAGATTTTGCTGATTACATCAAAGGGAATAAGGATATTGTCGATATTCCGCGCAGCCAGCGGTATTTGGACAGGCCTGATCTGCAAAGCATATTTACAGAGGATGTTCGGGGCGACATCCTGAAACGGGATGAAAAGATTACTCAAGCCGTCTATCAGTATGGCTACCGGCAGAAAGAAGTGGCCGACTACCTTGGCATGCACTTTTCGTCGATCAGCCGGATTATGAGGAATAAATGGATGATGTTAAAAAAATAGACCTGACCCCGGTGAGGGGGCAGTTTGATATTTACCGAAGGGAATTGCTCAAATGGAATGAAAAAACGAATTTGATTTCGGATAAATCGGCCGGGGAAATTGAAAGCCGACATTTCCTGGATTCCCTGACCGCTCTGAAATTTATCGAACCCGAAAACAGCCGGATGATTGATATCGGCTGCGGCGCAGGATTCCCCGGTATTCCCCTGAAAATCGCTTCCCCGGCTTTGCAATTATATCTGGTGGAAACAAATCGCAAAAAGGTCTCTTTTTTAAAGCATATTGTCCGTCTGCTGAATCTTACGGACACCGTCGTGTTGCATGAGCGGGTCGAAAACCTGCTCCAAGACGCCAGGTGGAAGGAATTCTTTGACGTTCTTATTTCGCGGGCCGCTTTTAAGCTGCCGGAAATGCTGCCCTGGGGGGCTTTTTTTTTGAAGCCTTCCGGCAGGTTAATCGCCTTGAAAGGCAGGGATATAGCCGCCGAATTTTCCGCGACTGAGGCGGTTGCCGCCCAATACGGTTTTGGTCAGTTATTTCAATATGATGTAAATCAGGAAGCCTCTGATATTACGCGGAAAATTATTATCGGGGAAAAGAGAAAATAAGGCAGAAAAGCCTTCTAAAAATACGTTTTATGTGCTAGGGAAATAGGAGTGCGGTAGTTTTTTCAAAAGATTTTCTCAGAAGATATTCTGTATAAAAATGAGTAATATTATATGTATAGCAAACCAAAAAGGCGGCGTCGGTAAAACGACCACAGCGATAAATCTATCCGCCTCCCTGGCTGCTGCGGAAAAAAAAACTTTACTCATCGACGGTGATTCTCAAGGCAACGCGACCAGCGGAGTAGGCGCGGACAGCGGCAAAGTTCAAAAAGAAAATTTATACCACGCCATGATCGGTCATGTACCGCTGGAAAAAGTAATTCTTGCCACAGCGATATCGCATCTGGACATAATTCCTGCCAACCGGGATTTGATCGGCCTGGAAGTCGAATTTGTTCATGTAGAGGAAAAAGAAAAGCGCTTGACGCAGCTGCTCCAATCGCTGGACGAAAATTATGAATTTATAATCATTGACTGTCCACCGTCGCTGGGTGTTATGACCATCAACGCCCTTGTTGCTTCCAATTACGTAATCGTTCCGCTGCAGTGCGAGTATTTTGCAATGGAGGGATTAGGGTATTTGCTCAATACCGTGAAGCTGGTGAAGGCGCGTTTAAATCCGCAGTTGTCTCTGGGCGGTATACTGCTGACCATGTTTGACGCACGCAATTCGTTGGCCCATCGGGTCAGCGAAGACGTTCGCAAACATTTCGGCGACAAGGTTTTTAAAACTGTAATACCACGCAATGTCCGGCTTTCGGAAAGTCCCAGCCACGGTTTGCCTATTATTCTTTATGACATCAAATCGCGCGGAGCATTGGCTTATATGGAGCTGGCGAGGGAAATAATTCAAGGGGGGTTGTAAATGGCGCAGAAAAATGCACTGGGTAAAGGGCTTGGTGCCATGTTTCCGGATTTGCTTAACGATATCAGCAATAAAACTCCTTTGACCGTATGCGGTATTGAAGAATTGCGCCCTAATCGTTATCAGCCGCGTAAAAATTTTCACGAACAGGATCAGAAACAGCTCATCGCTTCGATTAAAAAAAGCGGCGTCATTCAGCCGATCATCGTCCGCAGGCTGGACAAGGGATATGAAATTATCGCCGGTGAACGCCGGTGGAGGGCAGCCCAGGCGGCGGGATTGAAAGATGTACCGGTCGTTGTCCGTGAAGCCTCCGATATGGAAGCGGCGGAAATGTCGCTTATCGAAAATATCCAGCGCGAAGAACTCAATCCGCTGGAGGAAGCAAACGCCTATGCAACGTTAATGGAAACTTTTAGGCTTTCCCAGGAAGAAATTTCCACGCGCGTCGGCAAAGATCGTTCGACCATCGCCAACACCGTCCGGCTTTTAAAATTGCCGGAGAAGGCGAAAGCGGCCCTGGTGGAAAAAAAGATTACCTCCGGTCACGCGCGTTCGCTTCTTTCCCTGGCGGCGGCCGATGACCAGGACAAAATACTCGCTTTAATTATCAAAAAAGGATTAAACGTCCGGGAAACCGAGAAATTAATCCAGGGCAGCAAAGCGAAGCAGTTGGAAAAAAAACCTGTTACCAAAGATCGTTACCTGGCGGATCTGGAAAGAGCGCTGGCGGCAAAACTGATGGCTAAAGTGCAAATCAGAGGCGGCTCCGACAAGGGGGCTATCGAAGTCAGTTTTAAGTCCATGGATGAATTGAATCGTCTGGCCGGTTTAATCCTGGACGGATTAGCATAAATAAAAATTTCATATCTTATCAACACGTGTTGATAAGATTGTTTATAGAAGGTTAGTCAGTGGAAACAATTTGGGATAAAGCTACTAAAGTTATTCAGGAAAAATTGAATAAGCAAAATTTTGACACTTGGATAAAGCCAATCAAAATTATCGGGTTGGAAGACAAGTGTGTGCGTCTGGCCGTCCCCAATAAATTTTTTAAAGACTGGCTTTTGGACAATTATTTTCCTGTGATCAAAACTTCGCTGGAGAGTGTCGTCGGCATTGAACTGGACGTTGAATTCGTTCTTTCCAAGGATAAGGAAAAGAAAGTTAATTTAACCAACACAAATCATGAGGTTGAAGATGCTGCTAAAACTGCGCCGCCGGTCAGCGTAAGAACAGGTAATTCCTCTCCTTTGAATATTAATTATACCTTCGAACGGTTTGTCGTTGGACCATGCAACCAGTTTGCCCACGCCGCATCCATCGCCGTGGCCAAGCAGCCGGCAAAAAATTACAACCCGCTTTTTCTCTACGGCGGTTCGGGGCTGGGAAAAACTCATTTACTCAACGCCATCGGCCTGTTAACGGCATCAGCGCATCCCGGCCTCCAGGTGATGTACGTATCGGCGGAAGAGTTTATGAATGAGATGATCAACTCCATACGCTACGACCGGATGCCCCAGTTTAGAGAAAAGTATCGAAATATCGGATGTTTGTTGATTGACGACATTCATTTTCTGGCGGGTAAGGAAAGAACCCAGGAAGAATTTTTCCATACTTTCA
>DAOQVG010000164.1:0-4967 GCA_035341435.1 Smithellaceae bacterium | reverse complement strand
CTGCTGCAGGCCGGAAGTCAAATCGTCGATTTTTTCAAAGCCGGTCGGCACGCCGGTAATCAATTCCTTACGGGCGTAAAGATCTTCGATGGAGCGGAAGCTGTCTTTGACAATTTCCCGAATCGGATGAAAAGAAGGCCGTACTTTATTTTCGGCGATTTCAAAAATGCTGTTTTCGGCCTGGTCGAGAACCTGATCGACATCGGAGCCGGTTTCGTAGCAGCTGTTGATTATTTCCGTGGCCGAAGCGATCAAACCGCGCAGGATCGCCTTTTCTTTGGCAATCTTTGCATAATTGGTAACGTTGGCCGCGGAAGGAACGTTATCCACCAGGGAGGCCAGATAGGCGGTGCCGCCGATGGAGTCCAGCAATTTCCGGTCTTTCAGCGCGTTGCTTAACGTAATAATATCGACCGGCTCATTTTTTTCGGAAAGTTCAACCATGACATTGAATATTTTCCGGTGCGCTTCACTGTAAAAGTCGTCTTTAGACATCACTTCCAGCACGCTGTTGATGGCGCTGTTTTCCAGCAGAACACTACCCAGAATCGATTGCTCGGCTTCCAGATTTTGCGGGGGAACCTTGTATAAAGACGGATCAGAATTTCTCATTACTATTATTCGCCGACGACATTTAATTTAATCTCTGCTTCCACGCCGCTGTGAATCTTGATTTTTACTTTAAATTCACCCAGCGATTTAATTTGTTCATCGTGGATAATCATTTTTTTGTCGATGTTGAAACCCTTTTCCTGCAGCGCCAGCTCGATGTCCTTGGAAGTTACGGAACCGAATATCTTATACTGATCGCCGACTTTGCGGGGAATGGTTAAAGTAACATCGGAGAGTCTGGCGGACAGATCCTGAGCCGCTTTTTGCTCTTTTTCCGCTCTTTGCAGAATGTTCTTTTTATCATGTTCAAAAGTTTTGATATTTTTTTCGTTGGCTTCGATGGCCAGTCCTTTGGGTATCAACAGGTTGCGGGCGTATCCGTCGTTTACTTTGACTAAATCACCGGCTTTGCCCAGAGAAGGAACGTTCTGCTTTAATATAACCTTCATAAAATCCTCCTTATTGTAAAAAAATGAATGGTGTCAGGTAACAACTTGATTATTGCGAATAAATTTTCTGAAATCAACCCATACGTCAAATAATCCGACCAGGGCTATAGGTATCATAAGAAATTGCTGAAGGACAATCAAAAAATAAAAAAGATAACGGAGGAAAACCGGTGCATTTTTCATCTGAAAAAGAAAGCTGACGATAGCCAGCCCCTGCAGCAGATAAAGAAAACAGGCCAGAAGAAAGACGTTCATGCTGATGAGCCGAATTTGCTGGTGGGAAAATAAGAGCAGTCCACCGGCAATGAGAAATATCCAGATAAGAAATTCGGGAGCTTTCCAGCGTGATAAACCGTTAAGCTGAGGCAGAATCAATCCCACTTTACGCAGCGAATTCCTGCCCAGCAAAACATTGACCCAGACAATAAGAAAAGATGCGATAATCGCCATTGCCGGGAAAATATTGGTAAAAACATTGATGAGCAACTGTTTGTTGTTTTTGACCAGGTCTATCTCTTCCTTGCTCAGCGGCAACTGGGAATAAAAATTTATATTCTGCCCGATCGCCGTTTCCACGAATCGTTGCACCAGTTTCCAGGGATGAACCGAGAGTTGATAACCGGCAATAATAAAAAAGGCGCAGATGGACCCGACAATGATAAGAGTGGGATAAATTAATATTTTCGCTATGGACCTGTTTTTCGGGATAACTGCGGAAATAGCCAGCCCTACGACACCCAGGATAAAAATTACCGGATACGGTGTTTTTAAATGCAAAAAATAAGAAACAAAAACAGTAAAAAGAACCGGAATTAAAAAAGCGGCGGCTGTTTTACTGTTTCCTTTGGTGGTGCCGTAAAAAAAAGTCAGCATCGGCAGAAAAATAATTAACACGGAACCGACAGCGGGAACAAAACCGATTATTAAAACAAAAAAGGCAAGAATTAACAAAATTCTGAAAAAAGAATTGCCGGGACTTAGAATGCTGAATATTTTCAAAGTCAATGACCTGTCTGATATCGGACTGAAAATAAAACTTGCCGGCATCTGGACTTCACGAATACCGGCAAGTTTTTTTAGTGTTTCTCTCTTATCTGCCTTCAGCGGCGACAAAAGGCATAATGGCGATTGTACGGGCCCGTTTTATTGCAGCGGTAAGCTCTCTTTGATGATTGGCGCAATTACCGGTAATTCTGCGGGGCATAATCTTGCCTCTTTCCGTAACAAAATTGTTCAGAATGGCCAGATTTTTGTAGTCGATCTTTATATTGGAATCTGTGCAAAAACGGCAAAACTTTTTTCTATGAAAAAACTTTTTCTGAGGCGGGCGGGATGGTCTGTCTCCACTGGGTGCCGGCATAATTTATTCTCCTCTCGTAGGTTGTTCTTCTTTATTAATAATTTTTCTGGGGGCGGGACGACGGGACGCTGCATCTCCGGCACCTCTATCGCCCTGCTGAGCAGCACCGGCACCTGCCGACGACTCAATGCGGCTTTGTGCTCGTTTGGTCTCGGCTGCAGCGGTTTCCTTCTCCATCCCTTCACGGGTTACAGCGCCTTCTTTTTTCACGGTCATGAATTTCAAAATGCGGTCATCGATTTTGAAATTTCTTTCAATCTCCGCAACGATGGGACCGTCACCGGCAAAGTCGATAAGAAAATAAAAACCGTCTTTTTGTTTTTTAATTTCATAGGCCAGACGTCTCTTGCCCCACTTTTCCACCTTCGCGATAACACCTTTACGCTCGGTGATTATTGTCTGGCTGCGTTCGGTGATGGCGGCAAGGTCTTCTTCCGTCAAATCAGCCTTGACAATAGCTACAACCTCGTATCTTTTCAAAATTTCCTCCTTTCGGCTCTTAAGCCCGCAGTTTTGCTGCAGGCAAGGAGTCTCTAAATATTTAAACAATCCGCTCTTCTATATCAGATAGAAATAGAAATCAAGAATTTATTGCAAAGAAAAACTATTGTCAAAAGAATGGCGGGTAGAATGCTATGCCCAGGTGTCGATCAGGCTGCCTTTATTTTGCGTTGAGGAAAATGAAGCCGGCATTATATTTTTTGTCTGGGAGGCGCGATTTGCCGGCTTTTCTGCAGAATATGAAGCAGCGTTGATAACTGTCGCTCCCGACGGTACGGGAGATGACGGAGAAAAGGAACGCCGCCGGTTGGAACAGATTCGGCGGTCAACACCCCGACGTTCATCCGGAACAGAGATATTATCAGCCGGCCGCTCATAAACATCGATGATGCTTTCGCTTAAGCTGGCTTCAAACGACGCGCCGGAGGCCGGCAAAGAATCCAGTCTTCTTTCCAGATGTCGCGGGATTTCCGGATTAACCGCAGTAAGCCTTTGAATTGGCAAAGAAGTTTGGCTTTCCATCGCTTCTCTTTCGGGGGGAATATATTTTTAATTTTGTTATTATAATAATAAATTAAAAGCAGGAATTACACAATTATTTTTTAGGGGGGAAAATATACAGCTTGTCCCCCGGCACCATTTTTTTGCTATAGGTAATTCCATTCCAGATTACAATTGCTTTCATCGGCACCTTGAAACGGGCGGCGATAGTCGATAACTTGTCGCCTTTTTTTATTATATAAACGTTTTCTTTTTTCTCGTCCTGCCATTGCTGCAAAAGGTTTTCATAGCGTTTATCAAAGCCGGCGGCTGCACCTTTGGGAATCAGAATCTGATGTCTGCCCGCCGGAAGACAATAATTTTTCAGATGAGGATTAAGATCTTTGATCACTTTAAAATAAGTATTGGCCGCCTCGGCGACTAACGAAACCGGCACAGTCTCAGGGCAGAATATTTCCTCCTGATCGAATTGCAGAGGTTGGTAAAGATCATCTTTCGCCAGAGAAAATCCATACTTTTGGGGATCGGACATAATTATTTTGGCCGATAAAATTCGAAAAACATAGCGCTGCGTTTCCTGGGGCAGGTAAAGTTGATAGTAGTTGTTTACCTTTTGCACCAGCATCTCCGCCTTCAGGCCTTCCTCGCCCATATTATAGGCGGCTGCGGCCAGAGTCCAGGACCCGAAGAGCGCATAAAGGTTTTTAAGGTATGCAATGGCCGATTCCGTTGATTTATAAAAGTCGCGGCGTTCATCGATGTCGGAATTGATCTTCAATCCGTACCTGGACCCGGTGCCCTCGATAAATTGCCAGTGACCGACTGCTCCTTTGTTTGAGGTCGCCAGCGGCTTCAATGCGCTTTCAGCAATGGCGATGTACTTCAAATCGTCGGGCATGGAATTGCTTTTTAAAACTTGTTCGATATGAGGAAAAAAGCGGTTGGCGCGCTTTAGCCACAATATAACCTGATCTTTATTGTCCAGCGCATAGAGAAATTCTCTCTCCAGCCTTTCTTTTACCTCTGCTTCATCTACAGGGACTCTTTCGTTGCAGAACGCCAGCGGCGTGTCAATTTTCAGGGCGTCGATGAGCGCCTGTCCGGCGGATGCTCCAGTGTTTCCTGAAGATTTATGGGTGTCGGCTCCCGCGCCGGCAGCAAAAACCAGGAAAGAAGAAAAAAAGAGAACCACAAGGCCGTATTTATATTTCAAGATGAAGCCCCCTGTTTTAATTTATTTCGCGGATATTTGATGTAGGGTCGAACTTTCTGGTTAATATTTTTCCCCGTGCCGTCATAGTTAAGGGTGACAACGGGAATGCCGGAGATTTCCTCAATCCTTTGGGACATCGCTTCCGTGACCAGTCCGGCGCAGCAAAAAGCGGGATTTGTCTGGACGAAAAGCGATATGTCGGGATGACGTTTAATCAGCGCCGTAATCTTAATTAGATTGTCGACAGACTCACCGAAATGTTGTGTTTTAACGGTAAAATTGTCATAAATATCCTTGTAATCAAAATCAGTATCCAAAGCGGTTTCATGAA